>SXWI01000153.1 GCA_005791465.1 Bacteroidota bacterium
CCAATCTATAATATTCAGTTTGATCTTGCCGATTCACTTGGAATAATCTCGGGTACTGCATTGCATTTTTCGGATTCAATCAACTATGTAAAAAAAAGTATTACAGGAAAGTTTTTTAAAGACAGTAATCAATTAATTCTTGAAGAAGGCGCTATTCTTGAATTTAAGATTAATCAAGATTGTGTGCCCTGTAGAAAAAAGTATGTACTGACTTATCACCGAGGAGGAACAGCAATCGCAGATGAGCAAATACGGGGCACTTGGTCATCCCCTTCTGATAGAGCAACGGATGGAAGAACTACTTGTGATCCAGGTACAATAGTTCTAAATCGGATATCCAATATCACTAATTCAAAACCTGCTCCATCCATAACTCAACTTAAAACCAATGTGTTAGTTCGCGAAATTAAACTGGACAGCTGTGTGGCTGAAATTGAGTTTTTTGACAACGGACAAATTGATGGTGATACTATTTCTGTTTATGTAAATAATCGTCCAATCGTATACAGACAAATGCTAAGGGCCCAATCAATTCCTATCCGCCTTTCAATTGATTCAAAAAGAAAGGTTCAAGAAGTTGTGATGGTAGGAGAAAACTTAGGCACTATACCGCCCAATACGGCTTTAATGATCATCAAAGCAGGAAAAGAACGATATCAATTATACCTCACGGCAGATGATAAACAAAATGCAATGGTTCGGTTTATTTATGAACCTCAGAAAACATTATAGTTTGTAATTCCAAGTTACGGATGGTATTATAGGGAAAAGTGATACTTGTTTTGCGGTGATTCGAAGATTACTGCTTTGCAAACTCCCCTCTTGATCGTAATAAATAAAATAAGGATTAAGACGGCTGTATAAATTATAAATACTAAACACCCATTGACTCTTTAATTTTTTACCCGCTTTTTCAGCAGGCTGATAAGTAAGCGAAAGATCTAGCCGATGATAGGAACGCATGCGATACTGATTGATTCGGCTAAACTCCTGCGTCAATACTCCATTCATAACATAGAAACGCTCAGGGAGTGTTAATGCATTGCCAGTTCCATAGACAAAGACCGTTCCTAATTGCCATTTTTTTGAAAGGCTTCGATTTAAAACTAAAGACAAATCATGTCGCCGATCAAAGCGTGCCGGGTATCGTAATCCTTGATTGATTTCAGGAAATTTTCTCCACGTCCATGAAAGCGTATATCCGAGCCAACCACTAGTAAGCCCTCTTACTTTATTGATAAAAAATTCAGCCCCGTAACTCCAGCCCCGACCAAATACAAATTCAGTTTCGGGATCAGACAAGGAAGGCGTGTATCCTTCCCTGTATTCAATTTGTTGTTGCATATCCTTATAATACAATTCAATCGAAGTCTCGAATTGATTATCGGAAAAGTTTCGGAACAAACCCATGGTTGCAAGCCAACTAATTTGAGGTTTAACCAAATAAGTGCTAGGCACCCAGAGATCAGTTGGCAAAGTAGACCCCGCATTTGAAACAAGATGGATATACTGGATATTTCTAGAGATTGAGCTTTTAAAAGAAAATTGATCAGAAAATAAATACCGGGCCGAGAAACGCGGCTCAAATCCCTGATAGGAAATAACTTTTCTGTTTTTCTGATATCGAATGCTATCAATTCGATTGCCATTAAAATCAGTGGTATACTTGGTAAAAGGGCCTAACTGAGTAAACTGACTCCAGCGAATACCTAAATTAAATTGCAATTTTTCAGTTGCTTGCCAATCATCTTGAAAATAAATTGCTTTTTCCAGTGCATATTTTTCATTCTGTCCATTAGGTTTGAACTGAACCGAATCCTGACTGCCGGAAAAAACATTGGGTAAAAAACGATGATGCGTTACTAACACTCCAGTTTTAATACGATGTTTTGCGTTTGGGTAAAAATCAAAATCTGATTTTATTCCAACATCTCTGATTCCTGATCGAAGAGAGATATTAAACCGTTCCTGTGTTGCATTAAATTGAAATCGATAGTCATTTACAACTATTGTTGTGTTCGAGAAAAGGCGAGGACCATATACATGATTCCATCGAATCGATCCCGTTGCATTACCCCAAGGCACCGAGGTACTGAATGATCGCTTGGAATTTGCAAAATCAAATACGTCCCTGCCAAAATAACTGCTTACAAACAACCTATCCCTCTTTGAAAACCGATGATTGAACTTTGCATTTAAATCATAAAAATAGTAGCCAGAACCATAGAAACTGCTCTCTTTTGAAACAAAAGGTTTCAATAAGGCATCAATATAGGTTCGTCTTCCCGATATCATGAAAGAAGAAATACCCTTTTCTATTGGACCCTCCGCTGAGAAACGGGATGCAATTAAACCAATACCGCCTTCAAATTGGTTCTTATATAAATTCCCTTCTTTCATGCTTATATCAAGCACCGAAGAAAGCCTTCCTCCATATTGAGCAGGCATACCTCCTTTTATCAGTGTTGCATTTCGTATGGCATCTCCATTAAAAACAGAAAAAAAACCAAATAAATGGCCAGGATTATAGACTATCGCATCATCCAGCAGAATCAAGTTTTGATCAGGCCCGCCTCCCCTAACGTAAAATCCGGTATTCCCTTCACCAGCATTTCGAACACCAGGCATTAATTGAAAAGTTTTTAAAATATCAACTTCCCCAAAAATTGCAGGCACTTTTTTTATTTGTTGAATAGACAGGTCCATTCTTCCGGATTGGCTTGACCGAACATTCTGATCTCTACGTTTACTGAATACCACCACTTCCTGCATCCCCGCACTGCGAGGAGAAAGGGAAAAATTAAAAGATGCCTCCTGGTTTAATAAAATGGAATAAGTACTGGATAAATAGGATACGTGTGAAATATAGAATTCATATTGCCCTGCTGGCAAGGTAATGGAGTAAAACCCATAAGCATTGCTAATCGTAGCGGAGGATCCGCCATTTACTTTTATACTAACCCCACTAATTGATTCTCCGGTTATAGAGTCCCGGACATATCCATTTAAAGTAAATCGTGATTGAGAAAATCCAAAATGGGATAAACAAAGAATAAAAAAAGGTAGAAAGGCGCGTAACATATATTAAGAAACAAATTTAGTTTAAAATAGTTGCCTCCTTTTCTTTAATCATACATTTGCGCGGATTTATGCTAGCAGGACTCCAACAAGTAACATTCGAATTTGGCGCTCGATTGATAGTAGCCGATGCCACCTGGCATATACAACCAGGAGAAAGAATAGGTTTAATTGGATACAATGGAACTGGCAAATCCACGCTGCTTAAGCTTTTTGTGGGGGACTTTCAACCCTCTGCAGGTAGCGTTGAGCGAAGCCGGGAAACCAGCATCGGGTACTTACATCAAGACTTGCTGAGTTTTAATACAGCAGACAGCATTTTGAAGGTTGCGCTTCAGGCTTTCAGCTCCATTCTGAAATTAGAAGAAGAAATTGAACAAATTGGGAAAGAATTAGAACAAACTGGAGATGAAAAGCTATTAGAGATCTATACCGATAAACTTTATCAACTAGAAACAGCTGACGGATACACCATTCATCATCGTACGGCAGAAGTATTGCAAGGATTAGGATTTTCACCCACTGACCTGGATCGTCCATATCAAGAATTTAGCGGTGGCTGGAGAATGCGGGTGTTGTTGGCAAAAATGATTCTCGCAAAGCCGGACCTGTTACTTCTGGACGAACCCACCAACCACCTTGACCTCCCTTCCATTGAGTGGTTAGAAAAATATTTACTTCATTACGCTGGTGCAGTTGTTATCGTAAGCCATGATAAGTACTTTCTAAATCGGATGGTGACTAAAATTGTAGAGTTATACCAAGAGCAACTACACTTTTATACTGGCAATTATGATTTTTATGAAAAAGAAAAAGCAGTTCGTATGGAACTGCAACAGAAAGCATACGAAAACCAACAAGACTATATTCGTCAGCAAGAAAGATTAGTGGAACGTTTTCGGGCTAAGGCTAGTAAAGCAGCGATGGCTCAGAGTGTACTTAAAAAGCTGGATAAGCTGGAAAGAGTCGATGCAGCACAGTTAATTCGCCCAAACCTTAAAATCAATTTTAGCCTCGATAAAATACCTGGAAAGATAATTGCCACGCTAAAAAATGTTAAGAAATCTTTTGGAGAACTAGCAGTAATTCAGGAAGCCACTGCAGAAATAAATCGTGGTGATAAAATTGCCCTCATCGGTGCCAATGGAAAAGGGAAATCAACTTTGTTACGCATATTGGCGGGAACAGAACCCCATGAACACGGAGAGAGAATTGATGGGCATAATGTAGTTCAAAGTTTTTACGCCCAGCATCAACTTGAATCACTAACGCTTACCCATACCTTATTGGAGGAGATGTCTACCAGTGGATCTCAACTTTCAGATCTTGAAATCAGATCATTGCTTGGCTGTTTTTTGTTTAGCGGAGATGATGTTGATAAAAAAATAAAAGTGCTTAGTGGGGGCGAAAAAGCAAGGGTTGCATTAGCCAAGGTAATTACCAGTCGTGCAAATTTTTTATTGCTGGACGAACCTACCAACCACCTGGATTTACATAGTTGTGAGTTATTAATTGAGGCGTTGCATAAATATGAGGGTACAATTATCCTAGTGAGTCATGATCGCTATTTCATTTCAAAAACTGCGAACAAAATTTGGGAAATCGAAAACGGAGTAGTCAAAGAATTCAAGGGAGGATATGACGAATGGGTCAGCTGGAAAGAACGAATGGAGAAGCAACGAACTACGGCTGCGAAAAAGTCAGTCCAACCGGAAAAATCCGTTACTACTGTCACTCAAACTGCCCCGACGCAACAGGTTACAAAAGAAAAAAAGAAGGAGGTGCAGCGTACCCAAAAACTATTTCAACAGGCTGAGAAAGAATTGGCAGATGCTACTGCAATACAAAAAGAGTTGGAGAAAAAATTAGCAGATCCCAGCCTCTATTCTAACAAAGAGGAATTCCTAAAACTTGAAGCTGCTTATCAAGATTGCCTAAAAAATATAAAAATCCTTACTGCTAATTATGAAAAGTTATTTGAGGAGATGATGCAGTTAGGTGAATAATGCTGCCTACTTAATTTTACTATTTACGATTTGTAAGATCTCTTGCTCAACCTTTATTGCCGCATCTTCAATCTGCTGCCCCTCTCCTATTATTTGATTAACAAAATTGACATCTTCATAACTAGCACAATTAATTTTTACATTCAAGAAAGCACCCATTACGGCACTTCTTGCACAAAGTGCCCCAACGCCCGCATCAGAAACGGAATTAGGATTGCCGGTATTTGCCATTGACTTGATCAAGCTCAAACTTTCCAAACTTAATTTCATGACCTCTAAAGGGATCTCTATTGCCTTTCGGGTTGCATCCTGAATAGCGTTACTTCTAATCGTCTTCTCCTCTGTTGTTGACTTGGGAAGCGAAAAAGCAATCATGATTGCATTGAATGAGTCGGTATCAGCATCAACCAGCTTTAGCAATTTATCCTTGAGCTGCTGCCCAAGTTCAGCCTGATCTCCAAATTCCTTCCACCGTTCGTCCCACCCTTTTTTATGCGAAGAAAGGTTTGCCACCATAGTTGCTAAAGACACACCTAAAACTCCCAGGTAAGCCGAAACTGAACCCCCGCCGGGTGCAGGAGACTCGCTAGCAGTAATATCAGCGAAATCGCCTAAAGACTTATTTATCAATTTATTATTACTCGTTTCTTCAAGCATATATTCAATTATTCTTTCTTTGGGCTTAAAGGGAGATAATTCACTTAAACCCATTGATTTTATTGCAATATCTATTAATTCTTTTTCAGAAACTCCGGTTGATCTTTGTTGCTTAAGTAAAAAGTACTTCCCTGCATCCAACATTGATTTCAAAGGAATCAGACCAACTAATTCGCTCCCTGTTACACGCAAACCACGATCTGCAGCCTTTCTACATGTCTCATCAAAAGCAATGTGAAGAGGGGTTATGTTAATATTAGTCAGATTCATTGAAATCTGAGCAATACCATATTCCTCTATAAACCATCCAATAGCTTTTACTGCCTTTAACGACCCTGGTATAGAAATTGGATTTCCTGCATCATCTAGCGCCTTCTTTCCGTTTTCCATCTTAACCCGTCCAGCCTCTCTAATATCAAATGCTACCGCATTTGCACGTCGCGTGGATGTGGTATTAAGATTTACATTATAGGCAATTAGAAAATCTCTTGCTCCTATAACAGTGGCTCCACGCTTTAAATCAAATTCACAGGGGCCAAAATCTGGTTTCCAAAACGGTTCTTTAATTTTTTTAAAGAACCCTTCATATTCACCTGCGCGAATTACAGATAAGTTGCTTCTTGTTTTGTCTGACTGCGCAGCTTCGTAGCAATAAACAGGGATAGACAATTCTTCACCTACTCGCTTAGCCAGTTGCCTTGCATAAAGCGCAGTTTCTTCAAGAGAGATACCAGCAATTGGAATCAAAGGGCAAACATCAGTAGCCCCCATTCTGGGATGCTCTCCTTTGTGATTACGCATATCAATCAATTCCCCAGCTTTTGCAATGGCTCTAAAGGCTGCTTCTACAACTGCGGAAGGTTCACCTACAAAGGTTACCACTGTTCTGTTTGTTGCTTTACCCGGATCTACATTTAACAGCCGAACTCCTTCTACCGTTTGAATTGCTGCAGTGATTTGATTGATAATAGCTAAATCCCTACCCTCACTAAAATTAGGAACACATTCGACAAGTTGTTTGTTGGTATGCATGATATCAGAATGTAGATGAATTAATTTCTTCGCCTTTTAATACTACTTTTTTGATCAGATTTGAGCCAAACGCATAGGGATAATAAGAAAAAGAAGGAATAGGTTTAGTTATAAAAAAATTGGCAATTTTACCGGCCTGTATTGAACCGCATTGGCTTTCCAACTCCAATGCATTTGCACCATTAATGGTGGCAGCATTAAAAGCTTCCTCCGGTAGCATCCTCATTCGAATACAAGCTTGCGACACAACTCCGTTCATATTACCAGAGGGTGCAGATCCGGGATTAAAATCTGATGCTAAGGCAACAATGGCACCCGCTTCAATCAGTTTTCTTGCTGGCGCATCTTGCATTCGAAGAAAAAAGGAGGCATTAGGCAATAGGGTTCCTATTGTATTAGAGTTACTCAACACTTGAATGGCCTCTTCATCCATCGATTCTAAATGATCTACACTCACTGCACCGAGCGATACACCCACTTGAACGCCACCAGAAACAGCAAGTTGATTTGCATGAATTCGAGGGCGTAAGCCAGCATCTAAACCCGCCTTACAAATTTGGATGGTTTGCTCAGGACTAAAAAAACCAGTGTCGCAAAATACATCGATGTATTCAGCTAATCCCTCTTCTGCAACAGCAGGAATCATTTCGGATATGACTTGGCGTATGTAGCCTTCAGGATTATTTTTAAAATTACTTGGGATAGCATGTGCGCCTAGAAATGTTGATCGAATTAAAACAGGCGAAGACTCTTTTAATTTCTTTATAACCCTCAACATTTTTAGCTCAGCCTCAAGCGTTAGACCATAGCCACTTTTAATTTCAATAGCTCCTGTCCCTAACTGTACTAGTTCACGAAGCCGATCTAGGGCAGCATTAAATAAAAATTCCTCTTGGGTTTGTTGAAGCTTTTGGGCTGAGTTTAGTATACCACCCCCCTTTGCTGCAATTTCTGCATAGCTAACTCCTTTTATTTTATCAACAAACTCACTTTCACGACTGCCCGCAAATACTAAGTGCGTATGACTGTCACACCAGGAGGGAAAAAGGGCTCCACCAGCCACATCAATACGCTTTGTGAATTGAAAATTTTCTTCTACTAGATTTTGCATACTTCCAAAATCCACAATTCGTTCGTCCTCCGTAATTAAATATGCATCTGTAATTGAGGGAAAATTAGCAAGCTGTTTACCACGCAGAG
>SXWI01000028.1 GCA_005791465.1 Bacteroidota bacterium
TGTTGATCTTTTTTCATGGTTTGATCAGCAGCATTTGGAAACAGGCATAAATAAGTCTCATATTTTGAGTTGCGCAAAAATGGCAACTCAACTTTTTGCATAATATGCAGTGGTCATTACCCATCCATATTAAACCGCCACATCAATTAGTGGATTATCCAAGCAAACTTTTACTAGTAGGCTCATGTTTTTCTGAGCATATTGGTGCAGGTTTGTCCGATTTGAAATTTGATGTATTGCAAAATCCGCATGGAATTTTATTTGCACCCGATGCAATCACACAGGCTTTATCTGATTATGTTACCTGTCGGCAATATTCTTTGGAGGATTTATTTCAGTTAGAAGGTATCTGGTATAGCTGGAATCATCATTCTCGTTTCTCGGATCCTAAACCTGAATTGGTACTTCAACGAATTAATGCGTCAATTCAGGCGGCCCATGATTTTTTAAAGCACACCAACTTCTTAATTATAACCTTGGGTTCTGCATTTTCATATCGATTAACCAATCTAGCTCAACTGGCTTCTAAAAAGGTAAATGATCCTGTTTCTAATTGCCATCGTGCTCCTGCAAATTGGTTTAGAAAGGAGATGATGCCTGTTGATCAATTGGTAGAACGCTTAGGAAATGCCATACGGGAGCTCAAAAAGCTTAATCCAACTATCTCTATTTTTTTCACCATCAGTCCTGTTCGGCATATTCGCGATGGTGTACAAGATAACAATCGTAGTAAAGCCCGATTGTTTGAAACTATCCAGCAACTAGAAGAAGCCGATTCCTCTCTCTATTATTTTCCTGCTTATGAATTAGTAGTAGATGTATTGCGCGATTACCGCTTTTATGATATTGATCTTGTGCATCCGAATTATGCCGCAACTGAGTTTGTTGTCAATCATTTTTTGTCTTCATGTTTAACGCCAGGTGCGCAGGAGTTAGCGCAACAAATCCGAAAGATTAAGATTGCCTATAAACACAAACCACAACATTCTACTAGCCATGCGCATCAACAATTTCTGGCTCAATTTTTAGAAAAAACATTGCAGCTTCAACAGAATTTTCCATTTCTAAATTTTGAAGCCGAGCTTAAGCATTTTGAAAACAAGTATTAGAAGCTCCCTGGTTCAAAATTAAATTTTCTTTTGAGGTGTTGCTCTAACGCGACTAGTAGTTGGTATTGGTTCCAGGCTCGATCAAGGTTATGCAGGGGGTATTCTATTCTATAGTACTGGTCATTTAAAAAATAATCAGTAATAAATCGAAGACATTGCATATAAATGATCCAGATACCAGACCAATGTATCCATTTGTTTTCCTCTGGAGTGCTGTAGGCAGCTAAAGTTGATTGATAGCCTGTAACTAACGCATCGTAGTAGTCTTCATCTATTACAATTTGGTCTAGCTGTGTATGATTTTCGTCAGTTTTGCCAGCCATTGAACGAATCATATCTCCTAAGTCAGAGAAAAAAAAGCCAGGCATAGTTGTGTCAAGATCTACGATGGCAATTACCTTATTCGTTGAATTATCAAAAAGAAGGTTGGCTATTTTAGCGTCATGATGCCTGATTCGTGTTGGAAATAGTACGGGAGAATTTGTAATGGTATCAAATCTGTCAATGTAATGAAATCTATTTTCTAGATTTTTAATCAGTTGAAACGCTTCTTTTATTCGGTCTGCATTCCCCTTATTTTTTGCCGTTTGAAATTGCTCAAAACGGTAACGTAGATTGTGGAAGTTTTCTAGTGTAATTTGAATGGAGTGGGGAGGGATTAGTTGGGCCATCCGGGCAAACTCCCCAAATGAACGCGCAGCTTCGTATAATTGATTTGCAGAAGCTGGCTTGGTTATACTTATAGTTTCTGCAATATATTCTTGTATACGCCAAGGATACCCCTTCTGGTCATAAAACAACAATGAATTATTTGAAAAGGGGAGTGGAGCTGCTATTTTGAACGGGTATAGGGATTGTTGTTGTTGCCAAATTTGGTGTATTTGCTGATGGTTGTTAACCAACGCTTGTGGATTTTTAAATACCTGCTTATTGATTTGCTGAAGCACTATTGGAAATGAAAAGTGTGATGAACGACCAATCCAGGTATGGTTAATCAAACCATTCGATAGTAGTTGAACAGAACCTTCCTCGGAGGCAAGCTGTAACTCCTTTTCCAGCGATGTGGGTATGGCAGGGTTCATTTTAATGAATTCTGTCGCCTCTTAGCTCAAGCGTTTTCATGGTTTCTTTTTCAAAGGCCAACCATTCACGCCAACGTTTCCGAACTCTTTTTTTGTCAATATAGGTTTCTGAGAGTTCAAGAAATAGCGTATAATGTCCAGCTTCACTTTCCATAAATCTCCTATAAAATCTCCGGAGTATCGGATCTGCTAATCCCTCACTCAATCTTTTAAAACGCTCGCAACTCCTGGCTTCGATTAAAGCCATAGTCAGTAATTGGTCTAATAGGCGTCCTTCTGGATCTCCGCCTTTTTGCTGAAAACTCAACAAGGCATTTACATAAAGATCTTTTCTTTGTCTTCCCAGTTTAAGTCCCCTTTTTTTAATTTCAGCAAGCACCAGTCTAAAATGCCCCCATTCCTCAGTCACAATTGGCGCCAGTAATTGCACTAATTTTTCATGTTCAGCATAACGTTGAATAAAGCTGATACAGGTTAAAGCTGCTTTTTGTTCGCAAAAAGCATGATCTGTCAATATTTCTTCTATTGAAATTGCTGCCAGATCCACCCAACGCGGATCTGTGGGCAGCTCTAGTCCAAGAATACTTTTCGTGTCAGCCGAAATTTCCATCTCCAAAACTAAACATTTGATTGAAAATCAAGGCAAAATGAAGTTTTTGGGGCTAAAAAAATCATATCTATTCCATTGCACTTCAACGGAATATCTCTAACTTTGCGCCCCTGATGTCGGATGAATCGGCTAATCGGATGAAAAAATAAAAACTTTAAAGATGCCTCTTACAAAAGAAAAGAAAGCAAGCATTGTTACTCAATTTGCAGGATCTGCTAAAAACACAGGCTCTATTGAGGGCCAAATTGCGCTCCTCACTGAACGTATTACACACATTAGTGGTCATTTGCAGGCCAACAAAAAGGACTTCTCTACCCATCGTGGACTTATGCAATTAGTAGGTAAACGTAAACGTCTACTGAACTATTTGCAAAAGCACAATTTGACTGGCTACCGCCAATTGATTGAGAAATTGGGAATCCGTAAATAAATCATTCACTGGTTAGTTTTTGTTTTTGCCAATATCCGCTCGGTATTGGCAAAAACATTTAAGGATATCCCGTTTTACTGATTCAGTAAAAATGACTCCTACTAGCCTAAATAAATTTATATGTTAAAACAACCTATTCGTACCACTTTCAAATTAAGTGAGGGACGCGAAGTAACCCTGGAAACAGGACGATTGGCTCGTCAAGCTGATGGAGCTGTAACAGTAAGCACGGGAAACTGTGTGATACTTGCCACTGCCGTGGCTAATAAGGAGCCCAAGGAAGGCCAAAGTTTCTTTCCGTTGACTGTAGATTACCAAGAAAAATTTGCAGCCGCTGGTCGTATTCCTGGTTCTTTCTTTAAGCGCGAAGCCAAATTAAATGATTACGAAGTTTTAACGAGCAGATTAATTGATCGTGCACTACGTCCGCTATTTCCTGAGGATTATTTCTGTGATGTGCAGGTTTTGGTTACGCTTGTTTCAAGTGATCCAGAGGTAATGCCTGATGCGTTAGCATGTTTGGCTGCTTCAGCTGCCTTGGCAGTTTCTGATATTCCTATCAAGGAGGTTATCTCTGAGGTCAGAGTATCCAGAGTGAATGGTGAATTCATTATCAATCCTACTCGCACTCAAATGGAAAGTTCAAATATGGATTTTATCATTGCGGCTACTGAAAAGAATTTGATGATGGTGGAGGGAGAAGCGCAGGAGTGTAGTGAGGAGGACTTATGTAAAGTTCTGGAATTGGCTCATGAGGCTATTCGTATTCAAATTAAAGCACAACAGGAACTTGGGAAATTAGCTGGAGTGACTGAAAAAAGATCTTATACTAAGCCGGCATCTGATGCTAACCTGCGCGATAAGATTTATGCGTTTGCGCAACCCAAGGTGTACGAAGTTGCAAAAGGGTCATTTAGCAAACATGAAAGAAGTGAGCGCTTTGATACGATTAAGCAGGAGCTGATGTCCTATTTGAAAAAGGAAGCGGGGCTTGCAGAAGAAGATGGCTTACCTGATTTAACAAAAAAACTAGCTTCCACCTATTATGGCGATTTGCAATATGATGTGGTTAGGGATATGATTCTCGATGAGCGGGTACGATTAGATGGAAGAGATTTGGAAACAGTTCGTCCATTGGATATGGAGGTGGATGTATTACCCTCTCCACATGGGTCTTCTCTTTTTACACGAGGAGAAACACAATCTTTGACAACTGTTACTTTGGGTACTCCACTTGATGAATTATTAGTTGAGAGTGCTGCAAAATCAGTGGATTCTAAGTTTTATTTGCACTATAACTTTCCTCCATTTTCAACTGGTGAGGTAAAAATGATGCGTGGACAGAGCCGTCGTGAGGTGGGACATGGAAACTTGGCACAACGTTCTTTGAAGCAAATGATGCCTTCTGGTGATTTCCCCTACACAGTTCGTGTGGTAAGTGATATCCTAGAGTCTAATGGATCCTCTTCGATGGCCACAGTATGTGCTGGTTCACTAGCATTGATGGATGCTGGTATTGGAGTTCCCAAGCACGTATCGGGTGTAGCGATGGGACTGATCACAAAAGGTGATAAGTATGCAATTTTAACCGATATACTCGGAGATGAAGATCATTTGGGGGACATGGATTTTAAAGTTACCGGAACCAGAGACGGAATTTGTGGCGTACAAATGGATATCAAAGTGGATGGTTTAAAAATGGAAGTCATGCGTCAGGCACTCGATCAAGCCAAGCGTGGACGTCTTCATATTTTGGACGCCATGTATGCTTGTATTCCTGCTGCAAGAGCTGATGTAAAACCTCATGCACCAAGAATGGTTAAATTATTTATCGATAAAGAATTCATTGGTGCTGTTATCGGGCCTGGTGGAAAGGTGATCCAAGAAATCCAGCGTGAAACAGGAACTACGATCAATCTTGAGGAGGTTAACAATCGTGGAGAGGTCAGTATTTTTAGTACCAATAAAGAAAGTGTCGATAAGGCTGTTGCCTGGATCAAAGGGATTGTTGCTGTACCACAGATTGGCGATACGTATGATGCCGTGGTGAAATCAATTATGCCATTCGGCGCCTTTGTAGAGTTTTTACCTGGTAAACAGGGATTGGTACATATTAGCGAGGTTAGTTGGAAGAGGCTTGAAACATTGGAAGGCCTTGTGAAGGAAGGGGATCCCATGAAAGTAAAACTAATTGGAACTGATCCTAAATCGGGTAAATTCAAATTATCCCGAAAAGCTTTACTTCCTATGCCGGAGCGAAACGCTAGTGAAGCTGGAGACGCCAATGAATAAACTAAGTGACCCGTGAGGGTCATTTTTTTTATGGAAATATATATCGAGGTTACAATAGAAAATGTTGAGCAAGAGCAAGCATCATTGCTCATTGCAGCTTTTACAGCCTGTGGCTTTACAGGTTTTCTTGAAGAGCAGCATGGACTTAAAGCCTATATACCTTCATGCAATTATTGCGAAGAACAGGTAACAGTTATTTGTAAGAAAGAAAACTGTGCTTTTTCTTCTAAAGAGATTGCGCCCACGAATTGGAATGAAAAATGGGAGTCTTCTTTCAGCCCGGTACAAGTTGGAAATTTTGCGGCGGTGAGGGCTACCTTTCATGCGCCTGTGAGCGATGTAAGACATGAAATCCTCATCAACCCTAAGATGAGTTTTGGTACAGGTCATCATGCCACTACATACCTGATGATTCAGCAAATGCATGGAATGAATTTATTCGAAAAAAGAGTTTTTGATTTTGGAACAGGAACTGGAGTGCTTGCAATCTTGGCTGAGAAAATGGGGGCAACTGATGTAGTTGCTATTGACAATGACGCATGGAGTATTGAAAATGCTAATGAGAATATTCGTTTAAACAAAGCGATGAATATTAAATTGGTATCCGCAGAACATCCTCCTGAAAAGCAATATTTTGATTTGATACTCGCTAATATAAATCGTTCTGTTTTGCTGAAATTTATACCTGCTTTATCGAATTTATTAACACCCTCGGGGTATTTACTTTTAAGTGGAATACTTGAGGAGGACGATGAATTATTAACACAGGCCATCAACTCAACTGATCTTTTATTTGAGAATCGTTTGAGTAAGGATGGGTGGGTCTCTCTTTTGTTTAAGAATGACGCTCAATCGGTTAGTTGATTTTTGAGGGTGTTAAGAAATTATTATATTTTTGAATACCTCTTAATGCATGAATGAGCTGCTTCTCATATTGATAGCCTACCTCATTGGTAGTATTCCAACTGCTGTTTGGGTAAGTAAGCGTTTTTTTAATATAGATATTCGTGATTATGGTAGCGGCAGTGCTGGTGCTACTAACGTGTATCGGATATTGGGGTCTAGGTGGGGCACTTTTGTGATGCTGATTGATATGTTAAAGGGTGGATTAGCTGTTCAATTAGCTTGGTTGCTCCCTGAGTATATCGACTCAGAAAACCAATTTCAAAATTTACAGACTGTTCTTGGGATGGCAGCAGTATTGGGCCATATTTTCCCGGTATGGGCAGAATTCAAAGGTGGTAAAGGGGTCGCGACTGTTTTTGGGATGGTACTTGGAATTTCTCCGATTACAGCAGTGAGTTGCGCAGGTGTTTTTATGTTGGTATTGTATTTAACGCGCTTTGTATCCCTCAGTTCGATTTTGGCTAGTATTGCCTTTCCCATCTTTATTTTGGTAGTTTTTAACGTAGAAAACCCTTTATACAGGATTTTTGCGATAGCAGTGGCTTTCATGGTTGTACTTACCCATCAAAAAAATATTGGCAGACTTATAAGAGGGGAAGAAGCAAAAGCCTCCATTTTAAAAGGTAGAGATCGCAGAAAGCAGAAGCGCTTGGATAAAAAAAAGGCGGCGTAGCAGAAAGTCTATAACTAATTGGATTCCAGTTTTTTGAAAAAGCATATCCTTTTTTTGACTCACCCCAGTTCAAATTCCCTTTTCAATCCGTCATTTTTTGGTAACTTTACAGCCCTCTTAAAGTTTACCTATGTCCCAGTCCCTTTTTGACAAATTACAGCTGAACGACGAGAAAAACTTATTAGTTCAGGGTTTACCTTCTTCCATTGAAAAGCAGTTCAGCAAGCTTTCTTTTGCAAAGAATGTAACTCCTTTGCTAAAAAGCCGAAAAATTGATTTTGCATTAATATTCGCTGTTAATGAGGTGCAACTTAATGGTATTCTGAGAGATGTGATGCCTTCCTTAAAAGAAAATTCTAAATTTTGGGTCGCATATCCAAAAACAACATCTAAGATTGTAACAGATTTAAACCGTGAGTCCAGTTGGAATCAACTTACTGGGGGTGGTTATGAGAGTATTGACAGGATTGAATTAGACCACGTTTGGAGTGCACTCCGTTTCACACGTTGTGAAGTGGAAGCCGTTGTCGCTAACGGATAATTACTGAGCCCACCGTAGCTGCTAAACTTCTTTCAACTTTTTTGAGGTGCTCGTGTGTTTGCAGCATTATATTTATTTCATTTTCATTTCTCTCGTTCTCCAGGTCTTTTTGATTTTCAAGCAGCATTCTTTTTATTTTCCTAAGCTTTAGATAATGAATAGCTGAACGAATTGCTTCCGGAGATTTATCTTCCTCTGATTGCAGAAA
>SXWI01000029.1 GCA_005791465.1 Bacteroidota bacterium
CGATTTCTGACTTCTTTGAGCTGGCCTGCCATGTACGCTTGTTTGGGGTGCAAATTTAGGGTTTTTTTTGGCTTATATTTGCCGCCTTATGCTTGGATATATCTCCAAAATATTTGGCGGCAGCAAGTCGGAAAAAGACGTCAAAAAAGTACAACCGCAGGTAGGCGCCATTAACGGCTTCTTTGCGCAATATCAACAGCTCAGTAACGACCAATTACGTGGCAAGACTGCGGAATTTAGATCTCGTATCAAAACACATCTGCTTGCCATTGACGAACAGATTGCTGCACAAAACCAAGCTGCAGAAAGCCTACCCCCTGAAGACCTCAGCGGAA
The DNA here is from genome assembly GCA_005791465.1 of Bacteroidota bacterium. GTDB lineage: Bacteria > Bacteroidota > Bacteroidia > Chitinophagales > Chitinophagaceae > JJ008. The sequence goes on from SXWI01000029.1 coordinate 336, forward strand.
AGGATGCCATTTATCAAGAGGTTGATCGTCTTCGCAAAGAACGAAACAAGGAAATTGAAGTTATCCTGGAACAACTATTACCGGAGGCGTTTGCCGTAATTAAAGAAACAGCCCGTCGTTTTAAAGAAAATAAAGAGATCGTAGCCACTGCCACTTCACTAGATAAAGACCTGAGTGTAAAAAGCGACTATGTAAGAATTGAAGGAGATCAGTCGATTTTTAAGAATAGCTGGACCGCGGCCGGTGCCACTATCACCTGGAACATGCTTCATTATGATGTGCAATTGATAGGTGGTATAGTCCTGCACCAGGGAAAAATTTCAGAAATGGCCACCGGTGAGGGAAAAACACTCGTTTCTACCCTTCCTGCCTATTTAAATGCATTGCCTGGAGAAGGCGTTCATCTAGTAACCGTTAACGACTATTTGGCTAAGCGAGATCAGGAATGGAATGGCCCTCTTTTTGAGTGGCTGGGAATTACAGTTGACTGCATTGACAAACACCAACCCAACTCGGAGGAAAGAAGAAAAGCGTACACGGCTGATATAACTTACGGAACTAATAACGAGTTTGGTTTTGACTACTTGCGTGATAATATGGTCCATAGCCCGGAGGAAATGGTACAGCGTAAACACCATTACGCCATGGTGGATGAAGTTGACTCGGTGTTAATCGATGATGCTCGTACACCGCTGATCATATCAGGACCTGTAGCAAAGGGCGACGATCAACAATATCATATCCACAAACCTCGTATCCAGCAATTAGTAGTTGAACAGGAGAAAATTGTTCGTAATTGCCTCAACGAAGCTAAACGTCTAATTACGGCAGGACAGGACGACCCTAAAACCGGTGGTTTATTTCTATTCCGTGCTCATCGCGGTTTGCCCAAGTATGGTCCGGTTATTAAATACCTCAGTGAACCCGGAGTTAAAGTGCTTCTACAAAAGGCAGAAAATTATTACTTACAGGACCAGCAACGATACATGCCACAGGTAGATGAAGAGTTATTGTTTCACATTGATGAAAAGAATAATTCAGTCGACTTGACCGACAAAGGCTTAGCGGCTATCACACGCAGCGGAGAGGATCCAGAATTTTTTGTATTACCTGATATTGGAGTTCGCTTGTCAGAGGTTGAAAAAAGTGAAGCGAGTGCAGAAGAAAAGATGCAGCTCAAAGAAGCTACACTAAACGAATATGCCCAAAAGGCCGATCGCATACATACGGTTCAACAGTTGCTAAAAGCCTACACACTTTTCGCAAAAGATGTTGAATATGTAATCATGGATGGTGCGATTAAGATTGTGGACGAACAAACAGGTCGTATCATGGAGGGCCGTCGTTACAGCGACGGACTGCATCAAGCTTTGGAAGCAAAAGAAAATGTAAAGATTGAGGCGGCCACACAGACTTATGCCACCATTACCCTACAGAATTATTTCAGAATGTACCACAAGTTGGCGGGTATGACAGGTACAGCGGAAACAGAAGCTGCGGAATTGTGGAGTATCTACAAGTTGGATGTAGTTAGTATCCCTACTAATTTGAATATGATTCGCGACGACCGCGATGATTTGGTCTACAAAACAAAGCGAGAGAAATTCAAAGCTGTTATTGACGAAATAGAATCCTTGAGAAATGCAGGGCGACCTTGTCTAGTAGGTACCACTTCAGTTGAGGTGAGTGAGTTGTTAGGTCGTATGCTACAACAAAAGAAAATTCCACACAACGTACTTAATGCCAAGCAACACGCTAGAGAGGCACAGGTAGTAGCCGAGGCCGGTTTGGCAGGCGCCGTTACCATTGCTACTAACATGGCAGGAAGGGGTACAGATATTAAACTGGGTCCCGGCGTGAAAGAAGCAGGCGGATTAGCTATCATAGGCACAGAAAGACATGAGAGCCGCCGTGTAGATAGACAATTACGAGGTCGTGCGGGTCGTCAGGGAGATCCGGGTTCGAGTCAGTTTTATGTTTCATTGGAAGACGACTTAATGCGGATGTTTGGTAGTGATAGAATTGCAGGATTGATGGATAAGCTGGGATATAAAGAAGGGGATGTGATCCAGCATAGCATGATCAGCAATAGTATCCAACGAGCTCAGAAAAAAGTAGAGGAAAATAATTTCGGGATACGTAAAAGATTATTGGAGTACGACGATGTAATGAATATGCAACGAAATGCAGTTTACAAACGTCGTAATCATGCTTTATTTGGAGAACGTCTTGCTTTAGATATCGACGGAGCTTTTTCAGCACAGGCAGAAGGACTGGTCACCTCTTTCCGTGAACAGGAAGATTATGATGGATTCAAGATGGCCTGTATCTTAAACTTTGGTCTGGACACTTCCATCACCCAAGATGAATTATTAAAAGCCGACGAATCAAAACTCATTGATCGCCTGTACCAGGAAGCCATTGTAAGCTATGCGCATCATAAACAAGAAGTAGAAAAGCAGGCAATTCCTGTTTTCAAGAACATTCGTTTAACGCAGGGCGCTAATATTGAAAACGTTATTGTTCCTTTCACCGATGGTCGCAAAGGATACAATGTTTTGGCCAATCTTACCAAGACGCTTGATACTGGGGGAGTTGAATTATCCCAGGCACTGGAACGCTCTGTAACCCTTGCTGTAATTGACGAAAACTGGAAAGAGCATTTACGTGCCATGGACGATCTCAAACAAAGTGTACAAACCGCTTACCTCGAACAGAAAGATCCGTTGGTTATCTACAAAATGGAGGCGTATCAGCTATTCCGTAACATGAATGCAGACGTCAACCGAAATATTGTCAACTTCCTTTGTCATGCTACCCTACCCACGCAACAGCAAGAAGCTGGATTACGGGAAGGTCGTCAACAACGTACGGACATGAGTCGTATGCGTGCTAACAAAGAGGAGATAGAAACTGCAGGTCAGGATTATGCTGCCAATGAGCAAGACAAACCGGCTCCTGTCACTGCTGGACCCAAGATTGGACGAAACGACCCTTGCCCCTGTGGAAGCGGCAAGAAGTTCAAGCAGTGTCACGGAAGAGACCTTTAATCAAAATCCTTTTCGAGGCGCTTTCAATTCGTATTTCTGCTCAAAACGATCGTTCAACAATTTATGTTTGTCCGTGAGATCGATTTTGCGTCCTTGTATATATGCTGCAGTCACATTGCTGTTACGCATGTCTAATAGATCCCCACTGCTTACCACAATGTTTGCATCTTTCCCTACTTCAATACTACCCGTTTTATCTGCCACGCCCATGATACGAGCCGCATTAAGTGTGATGGCAGCCAGCGCCTCTTCCTTATCTAAACCATAAGCAGCAGCAGTACCTGCATTAAAAGCTAAATTTCTTCCACGGGTTTGACTGTCATCATCAGAGATAGAAAACAAGACTCCTGCTTTCTTTAACTGCGCCGCAGTCTTATAAGGCTGATCCACATCATCATCTCCAGCAGTAGGTAAACTATGCGGCTGTTGTAAGATTACAGAAACATCGTGCTGCTTGAGCAGATCAGCTACCTGATAACTCTCGCTTCCTCCCACAATCACCATATCAAAGCCAAACTCTTTTACAAAGTCAAGTGCCACTAAAATTTGTTTGGCCGTAGTGGCGTGCATGTATAACTTCTGTTTTTTCTCGAATAGGTCTTTGACGGCTTCAAACTTTAGATTGGTTGCTTTACGATCAGTCAATTGCTGGTAAGCCTTCGCCTCCCGGAAAAATGTTTTTAATCCTTCCATTTTCTCCAAGCCTTCTTTCACCGGATCGCCGCCCTGGGCTCCAAAATTTCCCATGCCAAATCCACCACCACGACCACCAAAACTGGGTCGAGGTAGCAAAGAAGGCATATATACGTGCATACCTGCATCTGTTTTATAGGCTGCATCTTCCCAATTCCATGCATCTAATTGTACGACCGATGAAGTACCCGCTACAAAATTTCCTTGTGGCACTACATTCGCCAATAAAATACCATTGGAACGAAGCGTGTTGATTACTTTGGAGTCAGAATTGTAAGCAACAATAGAACGAACACTGGGGTTCATCTCACCAATTTCACGCGCATCCTGTGTTGCACGCACTGAACTGATTTCAATTAGACCTAATGTACTGCTAGGAAGAATCAGGCCAGGGTAAAGATCCTGCCCCTTCAAGTTAGTTACATTATCTGCTCCAGCCGGAACTGCAATATTATCTCCGACAGCTTCGATCTTGCCGTTTGTTACTTTGATGGTTCCATTTTGAATTACTTTACCATTCCCAATATGAATGGTAGCATTTGTCAAATAAAAACTTCCCTTCTGTTCTTTGGCAGGCAGTACAGTTTCCTGAGCCTGTAAGAGCGATAAGGAGGCCGTCAATAAAGCGCTAAAAATTATCTTTTGCATAAGAGTGCTTTTTTCAATTTCAATTATTCAATATCAATTACCAATAAACCGTGGTTGTGCCCGTGATCATGACAACTATACATCATTTGATAACTAGGTTGTGCAGGAATTACTGGAGCACCACTTCTTTTTTCACCATTCATTTTTCGAACCAGACGCGTTCTTTCTTGATCCACTTTTTGCTGCATTTCATCATCTTTCTTTCGATCAAAATAGATAGCGCCATCTACAATCGTGTAAAGTGATTTAGCGTAAATACTCAAGGGATGATCACTCCACACCACCACATCTGCATCCTTGCCAGGCAATAAGCTTCCCACTCGATCAGCAACATGCAACATTTTTGCAGGGTTGAGTGTAACCATCTTGAGGGCTTCTTCTTCAGTAACTCCTCCA
>SXWI01000030.1 GCA_005791465.1 Bacteroidota bacterium
AACTTAAATTACTGAGGGCCACTCCTGCTGTACAAGGCAGTATTTATTTCAGTAGCAAGTCTTTTGATCGTAATCCCAACGGGTGGAATGATAGCTTACAACAAAACTATTATCGCTATCCGGCCTTGCTTCCACCGATGGTGTGGATCAGTAGCGACAAGCCTGCTACTCCTGTTGTTGAACGATTCAATCGTAAGGGGGAATCTATTGTGTTCAAGATTCGTTCATCCGAAAAAAATTCAGTGTCCGTCAAATATTATGTACTCTATCGCTTTCCAGCTGGACGTTCAATCGGAACTTTAATTGATCAGCCTTCTTTCATTTATTCAATAGTGGTCAAGCCTGGTGGATTTGAACAAACAGTACCCCAACGGGAAAATGGGATGACCTATCAATATTATGTAAGTGCAGTAGGAACAAATAATATGGAGAGTGAACCGGTCCCTGTTACAACGGTAGTTAAAGATTAGTATTAAAAGAGTATTATGGCCCTTCATCAACGACTACAACAAAAGCTACTGCAGCGACTTTCTCCGCAGCAGATCCAGCTGATGAAGTTGTTGCAAGTGCCTACGGCTTCACTTGAAACACGTATCAAAGAAGAATTGGAGGAAAATCCTGCCTTAGAGTTGGAGCCAGAGCGTTTTGAAGAAAAAGATAATGCTGGAGATGAATTTGATACAGCAGAAGAAACTACAGATGATGCTACCACAGCAGATTCGTATGAAGATGATTCTGTAAGCGATTATATTCAGGATGATGATGATGAAGCGGATTATAAATTACGCGACACTAATTATCCTGAGTTTTCAGAAGAACGTGAACATCCTATTCGTTCTGGTACCAGTTTTTATGATCTGCTCACCGATCAATTGCATCTCCTCAACCTGGATAATACACAGCAAACTATCGCTGAACAAGTAGTAGGAAGTATTGATGAAGATGGTTATCTGCGTCGTGATACTTCTGCCATGGTAGATGATTTGGCGTTTCGACAAAATGTAATTGTAACCGAAGCGGACGTGGAAGCAATTATTGAAATGATCCAACAGTTTGATCCGCCAGGCGTTGCAGCAAGGAATTTGCAGGAGTGTTTACTACTTCAACTCAAACGAAAGGAGCAAGTTGATCTTTTAGATGGTATTGCTATCACTATTCTTACTAATTATTTTGATGAGTTTTCACGTAAACACTATGATAAAATTCAAAAAGCTATTTCTATTAGTGAGGACGAAATGCGTGGCGTGATTCAAGTGGTAACAAGATTAAATCCAAGGCCCGGTGGTGAATCTCCTGATGATTCACAAGAATTGAATTATATAGTACCTGATTTCTTTATCTATAATATCGGTGGCAAACTGGAATTAACACTCAATAGTCGTAATGCGCCGGAGTTACGAATCAGTGAGGGTTATCGAGATATGCTTCGTGATTACGAGAAGGGTGCCAAAAAAGATAAACGTCAAAAAGAAGCGGTTCTGTTCATCAAGCAAAAAATCGATGCAGCTAAATGGTTTATTGATGCTATTCAACAGCGGCAACAAACACTTTTGCTTACGATGCAGGCCATTCTGGAGCATCAGCAGAATTTTTTTGTGGGTGGCGAAGAATCCGATTTGCGACCGATGATTTTAAAAGATGTGGCGGCTGCCACAGGTCTTGATATTTCTACGGTAAGCCGCGTGGCCAATAGCAAATATGTGCAGACTGAGTTTGGAACATATCGGCTTAAGTTCTTTTTCAATGAAGCACTCACAACAGACACCGGCGAAGAAGTTTCTACGCGTGAGGTAAAAAGAATTTTAAGTGATTTGATAGCTGGCGAGGATAAAAAAAATCCAGTTAGTGACGAACGTCTCACTGAGTTATTACAAGAGAAAGGGTATGAGATTGCCAGAAGAACGGTGGCAAAGTACCGTGAACAGTTAATGATTCCCGTGGCTCGTCTCCGTCGTGAGCTCTGAGCTTTTCTTTTTTACTACTTTATCTAGTTTGTTTTTTTGAATTGCCCCTGTGATCAGCTTTCGCCAGGTTTCCGGCACTTCTGAATAACCGGTTTTACTAAGTGCCAGGATCCAGGGCCGATAATCAGGATTGCCAGCCAGGGTGGGGTAAAACCTTTTTCGTTCTATCAGTTTACAGAAATCAACAAAAGAGGCTGTATCAGATTTGTACTGTTTATAGCTACTTCGAATGCCTTTTGTTTGAAGCAAATTATTTTTTCCTTTGATACCAAAAAAATTACGAAGCAATCGGCTGTTGCGGCTGGTACCATTCCCTGATTCAATGATGGCTACTCCTAAAATAACCGCACTGGGAATTTTATAAGCTGAAGCGAGTGAATCCACCAAGGGTTGATATTTTTCGCGAAAGCTTGGTTTTTGGGCACTCAAACTCAATTGAAAAAAGAGAAGGCAGATGGTCAGTATAAGCCCGTATGGGGTAAGCGAAGTGACTGTTTTCATTAAGATTTGGTCAGTACGTTGACAAAATTATATTAAAATTGGTCAGTAGTTTTTATTCTTTTGGGACTGAGGATCTTCTACATAGCGCTTAAATTGATGTACTTTGCACTTCATTCTTATGAATAATCAATCTGTTACAGTATTACATACAGATTCAAAAATCTGGAAAGCATTAGCTACACTGCTTTCTTATTTATTTCATCCAGTATTTGTACCGATTTATTTCATGTTGTTTTTGCTTTATGTTCATCCTATTCAATTCCTTGGTTACTCAGATCGTGCACGGTTACTAATATTATTACAGTCTTTTTCAATGTTTAGTTTTTTCCCCTTGGTTACGGTTGGATTACTCAAGGCACTTGGGTTTATTTCTTCTATTCAACTAAATGAACAAAAAGACAGGATCATTCCCTTAGTAGCATCGGGTATTTGGTATTTCTGGATCTGGTATGTTTGGAAAAATATGCCCGGTCATCCATTGATAACTATCCAATATGCGTTGGGTATTTGGATTTCCTCCGTTGCGGCATTAATGCTCAATACCCGTTTTAAAATCAGCCTTCATGCCTTGGCGCTGGGGGTTACGCTTTGTTTGTTGGTACAAATGGCGGTGCATGAAAATTTATATTATGGCACCTGGCTTTCTGTTGCTATACTAATTACAGGGTTGGTTTCCTCGGCTCGTTTATATCTTAATTCGCATCGTCCTGGGGAAGTTTACTGGGGGCTTTTTGTAGGCGCTTTATCCGTTTTTATAGCGGGTTTTTTTGTTTAAAACACTAGAAAACAGCGGGTTATTCCTCCGTTTCTTTCCGAAAAATCCCCAAAAAATTGTTCCAAAATAATTAGTTTTTATTTGCTAAAAGTATTAGTTTTGTTCTCTAAACCAATAAAACATGTCTTCAAATACTGACAAACTGAAAGCCCTGAAGCTGACCATAGATAAGATCGATAAAGATTATGGAAAGGGTAGTGTGATGATGATGAATGAGAGAGGAGAAATGCAACAAGAAGTAATATCAACCGGATCTATAGGATTAGATTCTGCATTGGGTATTGGCGGTCTTCCCAAAGGAAGAATTGTAGAGATCTATGGTCCTGAATCTTCTGGTAAAACAACCATTGCTATTCATGTGATTGCAGAAGCGCAAAAGAAAGGGGGCATGTGTGCAATTATTGATGCGGAGCATGCTTTTGATAGTGGCTATGCAAAAAAGTTAGGAGTAAACGTAGATAGTCTTTTGATTTCTCAACCTGATTATGGGGAACAAGCACTAGAAATCGCAGATCGTTTGATCTTATCCGGAGCATTGGATGTAGTTGTGATTGACTCTGTAGCCGCATTGGTTCCCAAGAGTGAATTAGAGGGAGAAATGGGTGATAGTAAAATGGGTTTGCATGCACGTTTAATGAGTCAGGCATTGAGAAAGCTTACTGCTACTATTGCAAAAACAAATACTATTTGCATTTTCATCAATCAGTTACGCGAGAAGATTGGTGTAATGTTTGGAAATCCTGAAACAACAACGGGAGGTAATGCCTTGAAGTTTTATGCTTCTGTTCGTTTAGATATTCGTCGTACTCAACAAGTAAAAGATGGTGATGAAGCAATTGGTAACCATGTTAAAGTGAAAGTGGTGAAGAATAAAGTAGCTCCTCCATTCCGTGCCGCAGAGTTTGATATCATTTTCGGAGAGGGTATCTCTAAAGCTGGTGAGATCATTGATATGGGGACTGAGCTGGGTATTATTAATAAGAGCGGTAGCTGGTATAGTTATAATGACGACAAACTAGGCCAGGGACGTGAGTCTGTGAAGCAATTGATGCTTGATAATCCAGAACTGGCGGCCGATATCGAGGCCAAGATCCGTGAAAAAATTAAAGAGGCGCAAAACGCCTAATCTTATCCATTAATTATTAATGGGTTATTTAAGACCTGCTCCCAAAAGGACAGGTCTTTTTGCTGTTGGGTCTGACCCACCTGCAGAATCAATGTTTAAACATCGTATATTTACTTTCCGAGTCTGAACTTCTCGGTACTTTATTCGTTTAACAACTTACCGCTATGACAGACAAAAGTGCAAACAAGAGGGGTTGGATTAAAAAGGCTTTGTTCGCTATTCTTTTTATAGTTCTACTGGGAGGAGGAGCTTACTGGTATATCATGAATGAAACTTTTGATGATACCGCTTCATCGGAATCAGCTTATACAGTAACTGCACAGGAACTAATCAATGTTTATCAGACTAATGATAGTGTGGCCAACGCAACCTATCGTGAGCAAATTATCACAGTGCAAGGAAGAGTGACTGAAGTGGAAGCAGCGGATACTACAGTCAATATAAAGTTTACGGACCCTTTTACGGGTTCGTACTTAATTTTTGATTTTCAATCGCAGCATGTTGCGGATGCAAAAGTGGTACAGGTCGGTGACAGCGTGTCCATAAAGGGATCTTGCAGTGGAAACATATATAGCCAGTTGCGAAAGGCACATATGATCAGCTTTAAACGTTCTGTGTTAGTCAATAAATTTTAAAACCTAAAACAATAAATATGAAAAAAACAGTTCTTGTACTTTCTTTGATCGCTTTTACCAGCGTATTATTTGCTCAAACTAAAAAAACGACTTCTGCAACTGTTGCTTTTGATGCAACCACTGCTATTGATGCTTTACCAAAAGCAGAAAACAAAACAGTAATTGCTGAGATTGATACTAAAACAGGTCAGATTGGTTTTGAAGCAGCTGTAAAGAATTTTACATTCACTAATCCTACAATTCAAGCACACTTTAATGAAGAAAGATGGTTAAGCTCTGATAAGTTTCCAGCTTTTACTTTCATGGGTAAAATCAGTGATGTAACTAAATATAATTTTTCTAAGAATGGCGTATATAATGTTACCGTAACAGGTCAACTTA
>SXWI01000031.1 GCA_005791465.1 Bacteroidota bacterium
CTTGCAGAAAAAATTACAAATTGAACAAGTGCAGGCACTTCTTGGAAAAAAAAATATTGACCCAGTTATTCAGCAGTTGCTCCTGAAGAATATTTGTGTGCTGGAGGAGTCGCTCACTCAAAAGTATAAGCCAAAAGTTGCCTCATTTATTAGTTTATCTCCCCTTTACGTAAGTTCAAAGCAATGGGAAGCCCTTATCCTTTCACTACGGAATGCGCCTCGACAACAGGAATTACTCCAGGTCTTTATTGAGTTGTACCAGCATCAACAACCCGTTGGAATGCTGGATTTGCTCCATCATGGAAATGCAAATGCGTTGAAGGGGTTGGTGGAACGCGGAATTTTACTTCTTGAAAAAAAGGAAGTCGATCGCATTTCAGTTCCTCCTCCTTTTATACAAATTGATTTTAATCTCTCTGTGCCACAACAGAATGCATATGCGGCCGTCGTGCGGGAATTAGCAATTAAGTCAACGGTGCTGTTGCATGGCGTAACCTCCAGCGGTAAAACAAATATTTATATTGAATTGATTGCAGCAGCACTCCGTAATGGAAAACAGGTTCTTTTTTTACTTCCTGAAATTGCACTTACTACGCAGATTATTCGTCGTCTGCAGCACCATTTTGGAGGGCATGTTGGCGTATATCATTCAAAATTTTCAGCTAATGAGCGCGTGGAAACATGGCATCAGGTAGCTACGCAACGGGTTAATTTGATTTTAGGCACCCGGTCCGCGATTTTTTTACCATTTGTGAACCTTGATTTGATAATCTGTGATGAAGAGCATGATTCTTCTTACAAGCAGCAGGAACCTGCCCCTCGTTATAATGCCCGGGATACTGCCTTATATCTGGCCTCACTTTTTAATGCAAAAACAATTCTGGGAAGTGCAACTCCATCCATTGAGTCTTATTATCATGCAACCAGCGGGAAATACGGACTAGTTACATTACAGACACGTTTTGGAAATGTGGCTATGCCGGCTGTTCAGCTTGTGAATATGAATACCGTTTGTTCTCAGTCAAAAACATTTTCGCTGATCAGTCCTGTTTTGGAGAAACGGATTTTGAAAGCAATCCAACATAATAGGCAGGTGATACTTTTTCAAAACCGAAGAGGGTATACGCCCTATCAGGTTTGCAATTCCTGTGGCTGGGTGCCTCAATGCTTGCATTGTGCTGTATCATTAACATTTCATAAGCAAGAGCAGGTATTATGCTGCCATTATTGTGGTACACGATACCAGCAGGTAACTCGTTGTGGAGGGTGTGGGCGAAATAAATTTCAGGCTAGAAGTTTTGGAACCGAGCAGGTAGAGGAGCAATTGTCGAAATTATTTCCCACAGCTCGTGTGGCTCGTATGGATTTTGATTCTGTAAAAGGGAAAGATGCACACGCTAAACTGATTAATAAATTTGAACAGGGATTGATTGATATTCTGGTTGGTACGCAAATGGTGGTTAAAGGTATTGATGTAGAAAAAGTGGATGTGGTCGGTATATTAGATGCCAATGGCTTGCTGCGTCATGCCGATTTTCGGGTAAATGAACGCGCTTTTCAATTGATGGAACAAGTAAGCGGAAGAGCTGGACGACGTGATGCAGTGGGAGAGGTACTGATACAAACTTCGGACCCTGGTCATCCCTTACTGGCCAAAGTTCTTACACATGATTATAAGCAGGTTTATTCCGATGAACTAGTTAAACGGGAAGAATTTTTTTATCCGCCATTTAGCAGAATGCTTTTGCTAAGTATCCGTCATTCTTCATCAACAGTTGCGTCTAATGCGGCAGCTGAGTTAGCTCGACAATTAGCAGTGAAATACCAGCGATATCTTTTAGGGCCTGCCCCGGCATTAGTGGAGCGAGTACGTAATCAGTTTCGATTTGAAATTTTATTAAAGCTGCCAAGAAAAAAGGGTTTATTGGAGCAATGCCGGCTTGATATTCGAACTTATTCAAAAGCATTACAACAAAAGGCCGCATTTCGTAAAGTAATGGTAGTGCCTGATGTAGATCCATAAAGGCCTAGATCTTTTTTGTATCGGGTAATTCTCTGTCAGGTTCTTTTCAGGTTTTGTTTTTTTGGAGCGAAAATAGGGTTGAATATGAGAAAAGAAGTGCAATTATTTATTTTATTTAATTGTATAAGATAAGCCCTTAAGAATTAAATTTGGTGTATGAAACTATTCATAATAAGTGTAATTGTCCTAATCATGAAATCGCAATTGATTTTTGATTTTAATTTCAATTCTAATATTAGTAGCTGGAAAGTTGTTGATGATGTTGTTATGGGAGGTAGATCAAATGGTAAATTCAAAATTGACGGAGATGGTAATGGTGTATTTTCGGGCGATGTATCGATAGAAAATAATGGCGGCTTTTCTTCTGTTCAGTACCAATTTGAAAAAATCAATGTAACAAATGGCAGCAAGGTAATTATTCGACTAAAAGGTGACGGTAAAGAATATCAATTCCGAATTAAAAATAATCGTAACAATTACTACTCATACATAATAAATTTCAAGACAAATGGCGATTGGGAAAATATCATTATAAATTTAAAAGATTTGTACCCATCATTCAGAGGACAAACTATGAATATTCCAAACTTTTCTGGAAATTCAATTGAAGAAATTGTGTTTTTAATCGGAAATAAAAAAAATGAATCCTTTTCCTTGGTTTTGGATAAGATAGATTTGGAGTATTAAAAACGATTCTATTCAAATAAAGCTATTTGATTTTTTTAAAAAAAATTGAATACCTGTATTCTTCTAGAGGAGCCATTATTTCTGGGAAACCAGTTGCTTGATAAGCCGTTGGACACTCTTTATTTGCAAGCTTGCTTGAAAGAGTAACAACCCGTTTATCTACCCCTTAAGGGGCCTATACCTGTACTGGCATTTTACACGTTAGCCCATCCTCAACAAGACGGCATTGTGCGGTACTTTCGGGATACTTATCAACAATTTCAAAAAAAGTGAACGAATAATCGGCCTTTTCTCATTTTACCATAATTTCAAGCTCATAAATAATCAATATGTCCCCTCTATTTTACCGCATTGTCTTATTATGGTGGCTTGGGTTCTCCAGTCTACTTGTATTTGCGCAATTGCCTAAGGATTCCATTGTTCATTTTCAAAGTGGTGACTTTTTGCCTGCTAAAAATTACAAGGATGTGGCAGCTAATACTTTGTCAATCGCCCCTGCTTTACATCAAGGGTCTTATTACGTAGTGGTACAATTCGAAAAAATTCCTGATCAGTCTGTGCGTGCGATGCTTAAAAGCCATGGCGTTGAGCTTTTTGATTACATCCCTTCCCACGCTTATACAGCTAAAATTCCCGCAACTATCAATTGGGAAAAACTGCGTGATGCAAAAATCAGGAGTATTTTCTCGCTGTCTGCTAAATACAAAGCAAGTAATCTTCTTTATCAGGATAAAGCTCCGGCTCATGCGCAACGGCAAGCTGGTTACATTGATCTCAGTATTATCACATTTGATCGTATGCCAGCCAGTGCAATCTTTTCTACACTGTCAACTAAAGGAGTAACCATTCTAGAGGAGCTCCCCTCTTACAAATCGTTTATTGTTCGAGTCCCTGTTTCTGAAGTGCGTAGTTTAATTGAGTTGCCCTTTATTCTTTGGGCTGATTTCATAGACGAACCCAACCGTGAAGAGAATCTTCCCGGCCGCACACAGCATCGTGTAAATGTGCTTTCGGATGGGCCAAGAAATTTAAAAGGAGATGGTGTGAACGTAGGTATTTGGGATGGAGGTGCGATTGGCTCCCACCTAGATTTTTCCCCGATTGGTCGGGTGACACAAGTTGAAAATGTCGGCTCGAGTGCCCACTCTACGCATTGTGCAGGAACAATTCTGGGTAGGGGATTAATTGACCCTTTTGCTCGCGGGATGGCACCCAACGCGCAACTTTTTTC
>SXWI01000154.1 GCA_005791465.1 Bacteroidota bacterium
CTGCCACCTCCTTTGTTGAAATGTGATTTTACATTCGCAACTGTTCTTACGTGATTATCGGTAGCTGTTTCAACAAGAATGGCTACACCATGTGGCCCGTAACCTTCGTAGAGAATTTCGTCATAATTGGCCATTTCTTTGCCCAGTGCACGTTTGATCGCAGCCTCCACACGATCCTTGGGCATGTTGACGCTCTTTGCGTTTTGCACACAACGTCTTAAGGCAGGATTAGTGTTGGGGTCGGTTCCGCCTGCTTTTACGGCAATAACTATTTCTTTCCCAATACGGGTAAACTGCTTGGCCATGCGGTCCCAACGGGCAAACATGGTCGATTTGCGTACTTCAAAAATTCTTCCCATGAAATAAAATTCAGGGCTGCAAGCTACTACTTCTTTAGCTTACTATGATGACGGCTATAGGCAAAATAAACAACCAGTCCTATGGCCATCCACAGGAAAGCCACTTTTAAGGTTTGCATATCCAATCCTACTATCATTGCGGTACAAATAATTGCACCCAGTGTGCACACAACGGGAACCATTGGGGCCTTGAATGGGCGTTCAATCTCAGGCGATTTTACACGTAAAATCCAAACGCCGATACTAACTAGCACAAACGCAAAGAGAGTTCCAAAACTGGTTAAATCACCGGCTACGTGACCAGGTACAAAGGCAGCAAATCCACCTACAAAAAAGAAAAGGATCCAGTTGGACTTATAGGGAGTTTTAAATTTAGGATGAAGCTCACCAAATGCTTTTGGAATCAAACCGTCATTACTCATGGTATAAAAGATTCGACTTTGTCCCATCAACATTACTAGAATTACAGAGGAGAATCCTGCTAAGATGGCAACCGTTACTGCATTTGCCAGCCATTGATAATCGGTCATGTAGGTGCTGATTGCATAAGCAACAGAAGCCTCTCTGCCTTTTTCGGGATCCACAAAATCAGTCCAGGGGGCTACGCCGGTGAGCACGTGTCCAAATAAAATATAGAGGATGGTACAGATCACAAGTGAACCAAGGATTCCAATAGGCATATCACGCTTGGGATTTTTGGCCTCTTGAGCAGCTGTGCTTACTGCATCAAATCCAATGAAAGCAAAGAATACAATAGCGGCGCCTCCGAGTACTCCACCCCATCCGTGTTTATTCCAGCCACTGTAGTCTGCAATAATTTTTCCAGCCTGATCTGCAATGGGAGCTGTATCAGCAGGAATCAAGTAGGGTGTATGATTTTCTGGACGAATAAATTGCCAGCCGATAGCAATAAATAGAATAACAATAGCCACTTTAATAAATACAATCACTGCATTTACTAGAGCGGATTCTTGGGTTCCTTTGATTAGCAACAAGGTAAGTGCAAGTAATATGATTAATGCAGGGGCATTCATGATTCCTTGATGATAGACACCTGCAGAATCAGTAAAGCTTTCAAAAGGGGAGTGGCACCATTCATAGGGAATACCTCCTCCTAGCAGCTTATTTAAATATTCGCTCCATGCAATTGAAACGGTGGCAGCTCCTAAGGCGTACTCCATGATAAGCGCCCAACCAATTATCCAGGCAACTAATTCTCCCATGGTAACATAAGAATATGCATAAGCGCTTCCTGCAATGGGGATCATTGAAGCAAACTCAGCATAACACAGTCCTGCAAAGGCACAGCCAATGGCTGCAACAATAAACGAAAGTGTTACAGCGGGTCCTGCAGCCTGACCGGCTGCAGCAGCAGTGCGAACAAACAAACCGGCGCCAATGATAGCACCAATTCCTAGGGCAATCAGGTTTCCTGCTCCCAGGGTTCTTTTCAATCCTTTTTCACTGTCGGCCGCTTGGGCAAGAATTTGATCCAAGGGCTTTTTAACAAACAAGCTCATGCGTTGGTTTTTTAGGAGTTCTAAGATAGGTAATGCGGGCCTAAACTGTCAATATTTATGGTTATTCAACCTTTTTTTGACGGGCAAGGGCAAGATAATATAGGGGGACGCCCATTAAAACAATGATCAATCCAGGCCAGGTAAACTCGGGCTTATATATGATCAGTAAAAGGCAAAAAGCAGCTCCCATTAGAATGTACAAACCTGGTAAAAAAGGATATCCAAAGGCTTTATAAGGACGCTCCAGATTAGGTTGTTTTTTTCTTAGAATAAAAATTCCTGCAATGGTTAGCATGTAAAATAACACTACAACAAAGGAGATCATGTCTAGCAATTGTCCATAGCGACCACTTAAACTCCAGATGGCAGCAACAATGCACTGCACCCACAACGCTGCTTGAGGTACAGCCTGCTTATTTAGATTTCGCGCCTGTTTGAAAAATAGTCCGTCCTTAGCCATGGTGTAGTAAACCCTGGCACCTGCCATAATTAATCCATTATTGCATCCAAATGTTGAAACCATGATCAACACCGCAATTAGCGTAGTACCAAAGGCTGGGAAAATGATATTTGCGGCGGCTACAGCAACTCGGTCGTCTGCTGGGAAAGCTAGATCCCGTAAAGGCAGTACATGCAAGTACATGAGGTTAGCTGAAACATAAATAAGCGTAACAATTAATGTTCCCAGAAAAAGACTCAGGCCAATATTTCGTTTGGGATTTTTCATTTCACCAGCAATAAATGTCACATTGTTCCAGGCATCGCTACTAAAAATGGAGCCCACCATTGCTGCAGCAATGGCACCAAGTAAAGCAGCACCTCCAATGGGAGTCCAAGAAGTTGGCAAGAGTCCTCCCGCGTTGTCCTTTACGCCCATATCCTGGGCAGCCTGAAATCCGGTTGCCCAGTTTTGGTCCCAATAACTATTTTTCACCAACAAGAATCCAAATAGGATTAGGCCAAACAGCGACAGCAATTTTGCACTGGTAAAAATGGTCTGGATTAATTTACCTTCTTTAACTCCACGAGAGTTAATGTAAGTGAGTAATACAATAATAAAAATAGCCACCAGTTGACCCGCATAAACTTTAGTAATGCCCGCATCAAACAAAAAATAGTTGTTTCCAAGTTCGGGAACCAGGTAAGCAAGAAACTTTGAAAAGGCAACTCCCACTGCAGCAATCGTTGCGGTTTGAATTACGGCAAAAAAACTCCAGCCATAAAGAAATCCCATCAGAGGATTGTAGGCTTCTTTCAAGTATACGTACTGACCGCCCGCTTTGGGATACATGCCACTCAATTCTCCATAACTTACTGCAGCGGTTAATGTCATAAATCCAGTGAGTAGCCAAACGGCAATCAGCCAGCCTGCACTTCCCACGTTTCGTGTAATATCTGCGCTAACAATAAAAATACCAGAGCCAATCATGGATCCGGCAACAATCATAGTGCCATCGAGTAGGCCCAATGTTGGTTTGAAGGTTGAAGTGGGGGTAGACATGCGGTATAGCAATTTGTCTGGTAAGATAGTTAATTCGAATTACACAGCTTTGCTATAAACTGTAAATTTCTCATTGCCATTTTTTTTCCCGATTTTCGAACTCCTGCTTACAAAAACGATTTGCTATGCAACCTAAAAGCCGTCTCACTCAGTATATTCTTCTTGCCATGTTTCTTGGCATTGTAGTCGGTTACTTGGTTCATACAAATGCTTCTCCTGAATTTATAAAGTCCTTCTCCACGCAGATTAAATTACTAGGGAAAGTCTTTATCCGGCTGGTACAAATGATCATTGCTCCCTTGGTTTTTGCAACATTGGTAGTTGGAATTGCTAAACTGGGCGATCTTAAGGCGGTGGGCCGCGTGGGTGGTAAATCCATGCTTTGGTTTATCTCCGCATCATTGGTTTCACTGAGTATTGGGTTGGTACTTGTTAATCTTCTTAAGCCCGGTACATTCATTGATCTCGCGCAAGCTGATACAGAAGGAGTGAAAGATCTTCTCACTAAAAAGCAGGAGTTTTCCTTGGAAAAATTTGTAGAGCATGTTATTCCAAAAAGCTTTGTGGAAGCGATGGCTACCAATGAAGTTTTACAACTTGTTGTATTCTCTTTATTCTTTGGAGTAGCTACAACCGCCATGGGGGATACTGCCAAACCTGTAATCAAAGCACTGGATGCTGTTTCTCATATTATACTGAAAATGGTGGGGTATGTGATGAATTTTGCTCCTTATGGTGTTTTTGGAGCCTTGGCTGCTGTAGTGGCTGCAAAGGGGCTTGGCATCTTCCAGTTTTATATTATTTACTTCTTGTATTTCCTGATTGGGATAGCCTTGTTATGGATACTTCTTTTAGCAGTGGGTTATTTGATAATTGGAAAACGGATGACAAGTTTATTGCGTCACATCGGGACACCGCTGCTTATTGCTTTCAGCACCACTAGTAGTGAGGCTGTTTTTCCGAAATTAACTGAAGAGCTGGAGCGATTTGGTTGCCGTAACAAAATTGTCTCTTTTGTATTACCACTGGGTTACTCCTTTAACCTGGATGGTAGTATG
Organism: Bacteroidota bacterium; assembly: GCA_005791465.1. Taxonomy (GTDB): domain Bacteria; phylum Bacteroidota; class Bacteroidia; order Chitinophagales; family Chitinophagaceae; genus JJ008. The sequence goes on from SXWI01000154.1 coordinate 4,439, forward strand.
ATGTATATGACTTTTGCCAGTTTAGCTATTGCACAAGCCTATGGCATACAGTTGGATTTAGGCACGCAAATCACCATGTTACTTGTATTAATGCTGACCAGTAAGGGGATTGCTGGTGTTCCGCGTGCCTCACTAGTAATTGTTTTGGCTACATGTTCCATGTTTGGTATTCCTCCAGAGGGAGTGGCCTTGATCCTTCCGATTGATCACTTTTGTGACATGTTTCGCTCGGCAACCAATGTTGTTGGTAATGCATTGGCTACAACCGTTGTTAGTAAATGGGAAGGTGAACTGGATCAGGCCTAATAAATTTAAATCCGTATGTTGTTAACTTTATTGGCTTCTTTTCATTGGAGTAATTTATTGCAACCTCAATTTTATGTAGAGAATGGCGGTCTTTGGCTATTACTATTTGTAGTATTTGCCGAAACCGGATTATTTATGGGATTTTTTCTTCCGGGCGATTCTCTATTATTTGTGGCAGGAATTTATGCACACACGATTACAACAAAAGCGGGTGAGATGGTGCCTGGTTTAGCAAATCAGTTCCTTCAATTATTAGGGCTAGGAGCAATTCGCAACGAATGGGTTGATTTGTTTGTGCTATCTGGTTTAATTGCTGTGGCAGGTATATTGGGTAATAGTGCTGGCTATTGGACGGGACAGAAAGTGGGCCCGGCTATGTATAATTGGCGTGACCGTCTACTGTTTAAAAAACGGTATTTGTTTCAGGCAAGAGATTTTTACCAACAACATGGAGGGTTAGCGGTAATTGGCGCTCGATTTCTTCCGTTGATCAGAACCTTTGCTCCTATTGTGGCAGGGATTGTGCAGATGGATAAAAAGAAATTTCATTTTTTTAATGTTGTAGGCTCTGTAGCGTGGGTGGTATCCATGATTTTCTCTGGTTACTTCCTACAAAAGTGGATTCTTGCTCAATTTGGATTTGACTTGAAAGAGCACTTGGAAGCAATTGTGCTGGGTATTGTTTTTATTACCACGGCACCTGTTCTAATTAAAATGATTTGGGGGAAAATTTCGGATGAAAAATAGTAGCCAAAAGGAACCTTCCATTTTTAATCTGGCGGTTGTAGTGGCCGCCTTAGGTTATTTTGTAGATGTATATGATCTGCTTTTGTTTGGCATTATTCGCGTGCCTAGTTTAGCATCCTTAGGTTTAACGCCTGATCAGGTCAAAGCAGATGGCGAAATCATTTTACAATGGCAAATGTGGGGCTTATTGATTGGCGGAATTGTATCTGGTATTATTGGTGATAAGCGTGGGCGATTAAGTGTACTGTTTGGTTCTATTGTTCTTTACTCCCTTGCCAATATCGCTAATGGGTTTGTGGAAACCGTGGAGCAGTACAAATGGGTTCGATTTGTGGCGGGTCTGGGTCTTGCTGGTGAATTAGGTGCTGGCATCACATTAGTATCTGAAATTGTACCCAAAGCAAAAAGGGGAGTGGCTACATCACTAGTTGCTGGCATTGGTTTAACGGGTGCTGTACTGGCTTACTTTATGAAAGAATTGTTTGATTGGCGAACCTGTTATTTTATCGGAGGTGGCTTAGGTATTCTTCTTTTGCTGCTTCGTATTTCTGTTTTTGAATCAGGTTTATATAATCAAGTAAAAACAACAAGTGTTTCTCGTGGTAATTTTCTTTCCTTTTTCTCCAGTGCAGATCGATTCAAGCGTTACATCCTCGGTATTTTGATAGGACTTCCAACTTGGTTTGTGATTGGCATCTTGGTTACGTTCTCGAACGATTTTGCCCGTGAATTTGGGATCCAGGAAAAAATTGATCCAGGAAAGGCAATTATGTATGCCTATGCGGCTATCTCGATAGGAGATATTTTGATCGGCTTGCTAAGTCAGTACCTCCAGAGTCGTCGTAAAGCCCTCTTTGTTTTTTATGGCATTACTATCGCCTTTATGATAGCCTACTTTACTATGTTATGGGGCGGTAGTGCTGCGCAGCTATATTGGATTTGCGCTGGACTTGGCTTTGGAACCGGTTTCTGGGCCATTTTTGTAACGATGGGTGCCGAGCAATTTGGCACTAATTTGCGAGCCACCGCTGCTACTACAATCCCTAATATGGTCCGTGGTATGTTGGCTATTTTTATTCTTCCCTTATTCAAGTGGTTTGAAAGGCAACCTTCTATAGGGTATGTAGATGCAGGGATTTATACTGGGTTGATTATTATGGCTATCACCGTTGTGGCTGCCGCGCTAACTCGGGAGACTTTTCATAAGGACTTGGACTATTTGGAAGAATAGGAGTCAATTTTTTCGCTCAATTCAAGCCATCGTAATTCTTTTTGATCAAGCTCCTGCATGGTTTGTTCTAGGAAAAGTGCTGTTTCTTGCAGCGTTTCAAAGGGTAGCCCTTCACTGTTTAATTTTTCTGTTAATGCAGCTTTGTTTACAGTTAACTGCTGGATGTCTTTTCCCAGTTGTTCAAACTCCCTTTTCTCTTTATAACTTATGCGCGCATTTGGGATGTTATTTGAATCCGTAACTGCTGAATCTGAAATTAGGTTGCTAGTCTCCTCTTTTTCTCGTGGCATTGCTTTTTCATCCCGGTATTGTGAATAATTGCCTGGATAATCTTTAATCTGCCCCTCTCCAGTAAATACAAACAAGTGATCGACAAGTCTGTCCATGAAATATCGGTCATGTGATACAATCAGTAAACATCCGTTAAACTCTAAGAGAAAATTCTCTAAGACACTTAGGGTTGGGAGATCTAAATCATTTGTCGGTTCGTCCAGTATCAGAAAATTTGGATTTTTAAATAGAATTGAAAGCAAGTGCAGTCTCCTCTTTTCCCCTCCACTTAACTTGCTGATAAAAGTGTGTTGTTTGTCTGGTTCAAATAAAAAAAGCTCAAGAAACTGGGCAGCAGAAAGACTTCCGCCTTTTTCTAGAGGAAAGCTCTCGGCAATTGATTTTACGAACTCGATTACTCGTTTGTCTTCTTTTAATTGTAGGCCTTGTTGCGAATAGTAGCCAAACACTATAGTCTCCCCCACATTTATTTTGCCGCTATCCGCGGGTTCTAGTCCTTGGAGTATGTGTAAAAAAGTAGATTTTCCTACTCCATTAGGACCCACTACGCCAATTCTTTCTCCTCGTTTAAATGTGTAATCAAATCCTTTCAATATGTTGAAGTCGCCATATGATTTGTATACCTTTTTCAATTCAATTATTTTCCCACCCAGTCTGCTCATCTTTAATTGTAGCTGTAGTGTTTGTTCTGATTGAGCTTGTTTTGCTGCTTTTTCAATGGTGCCAAAGCGGTCCTGTCTGCTTTTACTTTTTACAGTCCTTGCCCTAGGCTGCTTCCGCATCCATTCTAATTCTCTGCGATATAGATTTCTGTTTTTGGCATGCGTTGCTTGTTCGCTTTCTAGTCTGGCGGCCTTGCGCTCTAGATAGTTGGCATAGTCGCCATGATAAGTAAATAATTTACCACGATCTAATTCCCAAATCTCTTTACAAATTGCATCTAAAAAATAGCGATCGTGTGTAACTAGCAGGAGAGTAGTATTTTCTTTTGTTAGGTACGACTCCATCCATTCCACCATTTCTACATCCAGGTGGTTGGTTGGTTCGTCCATTACTAGTAGAACTTTTTTATGGCCAAATCCAATGTCGATTAGTGTTTTTGCAAGTGCTACTCTTTTTTGTTGTCCGCCACTTAGAATACCCACTAGTTTATCTAATTGCCTAACATTAAGTTTGCTAAGTATTTGTTTTACTCTTGCGTCTGCATCCCAGGCCTGCAATTCGTCCATTTGACTAATTGCCTGTTCTATCAGGGTTGGCTGGTCTGATGCCACGGCAAATTCGTAATCCCGAATTGCGTTCATAACAGGATGGTTATGAAAAAAAATATTCTCTGCAACAGTTTTGTCATTTGCAAGTGATGGGTTCTGCTCAAAAAAAACTACATCGACCTCCTTATGCAACCAAATTTTACCTTCTTCAGGTTGTTCCTGTCCTGCTAGCATTTTGAGAAGGGTGGATTTCCCCGTTCCGTTTTTTGCAATAAGAGCAATGCGATCTCCTTCATTGATATGAAAGCTTAGATCGGCAAACAGAGGCTGTATGCCGTAACTTTTTGAAATTTTTTCGACGGAACAATAATGCATGGCTGCAAAGGTACCGGTACTTTTTTAAGCCAGTGAACTTATTAACCAACAAAGCAAGGCAACAATAAGCAGTATAATTGCCGTCTTGTATCTTTCAAGTGTCCCGCGTAAGATGTTTTCTTTTTTGTAAACTGCAATTAGCTTTTTACTATCGGGCTGTTTTAGCCCTGATAGTGCATTTAATACTGCAATGCGACTCTTTGCGGGCAGTTTGATACAGCATCGTAAAGTTAGTTTTGTGATTTCTTTACTAACTACAGGATCTTCGAGTTCATTTACTAGTTCAATTGAACTTGGTGTCAATAGAAAGAGGATATATTGTTCAATAAAGTCAGTATCTAGCCGGTAGCTATCCGTCTTATAGACCAGTTGTTCAACTTTAATGATTGCATGCAATAGTTCATTGGAGTTAGTGGGGGCAGGAATGGGTTTTGTTTGTGTTACTTGCTGAAGCCATCGTTGCTGGAGGTATTTTTCTTTTTTTAACGGATCAATCAGCGTTTCGTATGCTTCCTGTATGTCTTGGAATATTTTGGCATTAATCTGCTCTGAACCGGAGACATCGGGGTGCCATTTACGAACTAGAGCCCGCCATGCTTTTTTAACCTCCGTTGGATGTGCTCCTGGCTCTATGCCTAGGATCTGGTAATAATCTTTAAAAGTAGACGGTAGCATTATCTTTCAAAATAACAACAGGTTGCGCCAACCCAATTCTTGTCTTTATTGTAAAGCGTGCCCATCATTTTTCCTTTACTGATTCTTCCCAGATTATTAACTGGAATTGGACTCGGTGCGCCTGCTGGCCACCAATAAAATAGTCGTACTTCTCCCTTTGCGGGGCCATCTGGTGTTTCAATACAATCCGCATAAGCTACTTTTTCTTGCAATAACCAGTTTTCAGGGTCTTTAATTTTTTGTAGCATGTCCTCATTTAAATCAATTTCAACACCTTGTCCTGCAAACGAAAAAAGTGGTTTAAGTACATATTGATCTAGGTTGGCAGGCAATTGTTTTACCTCATGTAGGAAGTAAGAGGAGGGGATATTGGGGTGATGAAGAAATGGAAGGGTAAACTTGCTGATTCTATAATACCAGTGTGGGTGATTGCACCATTCTACTTCTACACCTTTTTGAAGTGCTGTAAAGCTGGATTGCACTGTTTTAGTTTGATACTGTAATTCGTCAAAAATGAGTCGATTGTAGATGCGTTTGATAGGCTTTAGTTGACCCTCGTGGGTGTAGAATAACTTGTTTTCTTTACGAATTATCTTCGTTAGGCAAACTGTTTTAATTCCTAAAATATTTTCAGTGCAAGAAAAATCAATTCTGGTTTTTTGTTTATCGGGAAATAATTCTAATAGTATTACTTCTTCCTTTTGATGATTTCCCAGGACTATTTCTTTTAATAACTCTACATAGGTATCCTTTGTCTTTCCATTTAAATAGGAAGTCATGGATGATGGAATCGGCAGATAATCACGAAGAGCCTCATCTAATATAACCTGATAAGCAAAAAGGGAGGGAAACCCTTGCATCTCTATCAATTGTGGCTCGTAGTTTCCAGTTTCATTTTTGCAAATGCCAAAATCAAAGACCATAAATTGAGGTTTCCCTTCATTTCCTTCTATTCGAAATGCAGGAGGAATTGCTTGTTCTGTCTTTGATATAAAGGAGGTGTCTTGAATTACTGATAAAATATAATTGCAGGTCTCCATCATTTGGCGTTCGAAAGCCTTTGGGATAAAAAGTGGTGTTTCGGCGATACGAAAGTCTAGCTTACCTGGATATTGCTCTTTAATTGACGCCACCAGGGATATATATTGTGAAGTGTTATATGTTGCGTTATAATATTGCCGGATAGCTGGGATCATTGCAATCAGATTCAGTGAGTTTCTAGATTGGTTTGCTTGTTAGTTCTTGATAGGCCTTATTTAGGAAATTAGGCAAAACACGGCTTTTTGTCCAATGGATTTTGGAAGGATCTTGTAGGTCTGCTAGCATACTTTTTAATTTCTCCTCGCTATGCTTTCCAATCACAGTCTTTCTTTTGTCATCTTGGTTAAGATAGTGGGTCATTCCCTGAGGATCAGCCTCCGGGTGAAACTGTGTGCCGATCATATGTGCGTTAAAGCGAACTGCCATTACAGCTCTTTCGTAGAGGACATGGGATCTCTCTTTTTCAAGACAGAGAAGTCGGCCTCCCATCTCTTTGATTCGCTCTAGATTTGGATGAACAAGCTGATAGTCTCGGTGGTCAACAGCATAAAAAGGGTTCTTTAGACCGTCGAATATAACTTCTTGTTTTCCCTCCTCTGTTTGAGAAACTGGGAATACGCCGAATGATGTAGATCTTCTTTTGCAAACAACTCCAATTGAAAAAAAACGGCAAGCTAATTGAAAGGAAAAGCAAATAAATAATATATGCTTTTCCTGACCTTGTGAAGCATGTTGGTTCCAGCGATTGAGCTGGTCCAGCCACTTACACCAGGCTACATCCCAATCCTCATAGCGGGAATCTAATGGACTTCCTGGTCCTCCACTTGATATATACGCATGGTAGGACAGGTCTGGAATTTGTTTTTTAATTCTAACGTCAAAGTAATCCACTTGCGCCCTTACTCCCTTTTGTTCACTCCAGGATTCAATAATTGACTGTATACCTCTCATCCCTTGATTAGCTTCCCCTTGATATAGGTCAAGTACTGCTATGCGAAAGGGATCCATTTTATTACGGGTGTTCATTGAGCAGCTGCATGCACTTTAACTCCATTGATGTAGGTGCTTAGGGTATTGATTTTAAGTAATTCAGCAGGGGAGGCCTTCATCAAATCTTTATCCAGTATTATAAAATCGGCCCATTTTCCTTTTTCCAAACTTCCTTTTTTGGTTTCTTCAAAATTGGCGCGAGCTGCCCAAATTGTCATACCGCGCAAGGCTTCTTCTCTACTTAGTGCTTCTTTTTTTTGAAAGCCATTCTCTGGCCAACCGGTTGCATCTTGACGTGTTACAGCTGCATAAAAAGTTTTGAAGGGGGAAATATCTTCTACCGGGAAGTCTGTTCCCAATGGAATCCAGCCATTCTGTTTTAGTAAGGTCTGATAGGCATAGGC
>SXWI01000155.1 GCA_005791465.1 Bacteroidota bacterium
AAAGAATTGATTACTCCAACTCGTTGCCAGCCTGTAGATGTTGATGGTGTTGGTAATTGTAAATGTCCTGATGATTGCAAGGTAGCTGTTGCACCTCCTCCTACTTGCGAACAAAAATTAGGAGCGCTTCCTAGTGTTGCGTTCAAAGCGGGTTCTAATATGCTCGCAGATGATGCTAAAGCTGTATTAGCTGCTGTGGCTTCTCGTGTTCGTAATAATCCTGGTTGTAATGTTGTTGTTGTTGGATATTGTGCTGCTGATAAGCGTGAGCAGCAAATGAGCTGGGATCGCGTAAATGCAATCATTACTTATATGGTAGATAAGGAAGGAATTAGTCAGGATCGTTTTATTTTCAACTACGGTCAACAGGGTGGCGATTGCAACACGGTAGATTTACGTGCTGCAGTTGATGGTGAGACTGGTCCAAATCGTGTGGATCCTCCTCATCCAAATCTTCGTAAGAACTAATACTTCTTTCTAAAGAAATTGCAAAGAACCCCGGAATACCCGGGGTTCTTTATTTAGTCCATCCCTTTACTGTTGACAATCACAGCTTTAGGCTATTCTTAACGGACTATAATTGGTAGTTCATCTTTTTTGTGTAAGTTTTGTCTCTTCATCGTAATTTTGCAGCCCAATGTCCATCCTATTGCGATTCAGTGTGTTGTCAATGATTTTCTTCTCGGTTGGACTCTTGTCTGGTTGCGGGAAAAGCATGAGTAAGCTTTTGAAGAATCCAGATGCGGCCTACAAACTGAGAATGGCCGAACAGTTCTTTGCCAAAAAATCTTATACCAGGGCTCAGCAGGTATATGAGGATATCATGCCTTTCTATAAAACAAGTAAGGAGTTTGAAGATATATATTACAAATACGCATATTGTGCATACAATCTTTACGATTATATGAATGCTGAAAATCTTTTTAAAAGTTATTTAGAGATTTTCCCAACCAGCACTCGTGCAGAAGAAATCGATTATATGCGTGCGTATTGCTTTTTCAAACAATCGCCCAAGGCAGCGCTGGATCAGACTAATACAGTCAAGGCCATGGGGATGATGCAAACCTTTATTAATACCCATCCTGGTTCTCCAAAAAACAAAGAGGCTTCAGCAATCATCGATGAATGTAGAGCCAAGCTTGAGTCCAAAGAGTTCATGAGTGCACAGCTTTATTTTGATCTAGGTCAATTTAGAGCCGCCGGGGTAGCATTTACTTCACTATTGAATGCATTTCCAGAATCTGAGCGAGCTGATGAATATAAGTTGATGGTTATCCGTTCATACTTTCAGTATGCAGAGATGAGTATCGAGGAAAAACGCGTTGAACGCTTTGAACAGGTTGTAAACGAATGCTACGAATTCACTGATCGATACCCAGAAAGTAAGTTGCGAAAAGATGTTGATGCTATTTTAAACAATTCACAGAATAATATAAAAACACTCAAAAATGAGCAAGTTAAGACGTCATCTTAGTGCAGGAATTGCCAGTAATGTTGAAACGCGTAATCTTCAGGATTTGCGGGCTAAAACGGGTAATTTATATGAGTCTATTTCCATCGTTGCAAAACGTGCTGGACAGATCAATATTTCACTGAAAGAAGAATTGCATACCAAATTGGAAGAATTTGCTTCTCACACGGATAGTTTGGAGGAAATCCATGAAAACAAGGAGCAAATTGAAATTTCTCGTGCTTACGAGCGTATGCCAAATCCTGCTCTTTTAGCCACGCAGGAATTCATGGACGACAAGATTTATTTCCGTAAACAAGAGGATGAACTGTTCAGCTAATTTTTGCTGACATGAAACGCACGGCCCTTTATCTATTCCTTTGCTTACTTCCTGCTTGGGCAGATAGCCAGGAAATTCAAGCTCGTGTAGATATATTGACCAACAAGATTAGTTCACAAATTGATCGTAGGGTTTTTCAAACCCTGCAAAGTGGACTTACGAATTTTATCAATACTCGAAAATGGACCACTGATCCGTTTCAGCCGGCTGAACGCATTCAATGCAGTTTCTTGTTGACGCTATCCCAGGATCTGGGTAACAACACCTACCGAGGCAGCCTTACTATACAAGCCGCCCGACCAGCTTACAATACAACCTATGTTAGCCCGCTGCTGAATTTTCAAGACGATAATCTGATTTTTAAATATGTCGAGTTTCAGCCCGTTGAGTTCAATGAGAATCGTGTACAGGGTAATGATCCCCTGGTAGCTAATTTGACCGCCACTTTAGCCTACTATATAAATATCATACTTGGCTTAGATTACACTTCCTTTAGTCTTCGAAGTGGAGATATTTTTTTTCAGAAAGCCTGGAATATTGTGAACAATGCTCCTGATGCAAAAGATATTTCGGGTTGGAAATCTTTTGATGGTCTTCGAAACCGTTATTGGTTAGCTGAAAATTTAAATAATAATCGCTTTACTTTATTTCATGATGCCTTGTATGCTTATTATAGAACAGGTATTGATGTTTTGTTTGAGAATGAAGAGGCAGCACGCAATGGAATGCTGAATGCGCTCAGTTACCTTAACACGGTCAACACGGAAAATCTGAATTCTATGATTGTTCCTGTTTTCTTTCAGGGGAAGGGCAATGAATTACTAAAGATCTTCAGTAAAGGAAATGGGGAGCAAAAAGCAAGAGCCAAGGAATTGCTTTCCAAACTCGATATTACCAATTTACCACTTTATCGTACATTATGAAAAGCCACTTGGCTGCCATGATTATTTTAGTGGCCACTTGCGGCTGTCAAAGCCGACAAGCTATTCCCTCCGATATACTCAGTACCGACAAAATGGAGGAGGTGCTTTATGATATGCTTCGAAGTGGCCACATGGTCAATAATTTTATTCTTAGTAAGGACTCAAGTATTAATAAAGAGCAGGCCCAAATTGAGTGGCTAAACAAAGTCCTGACTTTCCATGCGGTATCTGAACAGCAGTTCAAAAAAAGTTTTTCATATTATCAACTGCATCCTGAATTAATGGCAAAGGTGATGGACTCCATATCAAAAAAGGAGGAAGATCCACTGATCAAAATCAGGAAGCCGGGTAAGGCGCTTCTTCCTGAGTAAGTCCCTAATTTCGTTCTTATAATTACATTATGAATAAAGTTGTTACCGGTCCTGATGAGGCCATTCACGACATAAAAGATGGAGATACCATTTTGCTGGGAGGTTTTGGACTATGTGGCATTCCAGAGAATTGTATTGCTTCCCTAGTGAAAAAAGGCATTAAAGAGTTGACCTGTATATCCAATAATGCAGGAGTAGATGATTTTGGAATCGGCTTGTTGCTACAGCGCAAGCAAGTGCGTAAGATGATTTCCTCCTACGTGGGTGAGAATGCTGAGTTCGAGCGCCAAATGTTAAGTGGAGAATTATTGGTGGATCTAATTCCTCAAGGAACACTAGCCACTCGATGCCTGGCTGCTGGGTATGGGATGCCTGCTATCTATACACCGGCTGGAGTTGGCACAGAGGTGGCAGTAGGAAAGGAAGTCCGAAACTTTAATGGCAAGGATTATTTGATGGAATATGCATTTGATGCAGACTTTGCAATTGTAAAGGCTTGGAAAGGGGATACGATGGGTAATTTAATTTTTCATGCAACAGCAAGAAACTTTAATCCACTGATGGCGATGGCTGGAAAAACTACAATTGCAGAAGTGGAGGAGTTAGTGCCTGCCGGAAGTTTGGATCCAGATGCCGTACATACGCCGGGTATTTATGTACATCGAATTTTTGAGGGAAAGAATTATGAAAAACGTATTGAGCAGCGAACTATTAGTCATGCTTGATTAACAATATTTATATGCCATTATCAAAAGAACAAATCGCTCAACGTATTGCCCGTGAGTTAAAGCATGGATACTATGTAAATCTGGGTATTGGAATTCCTACCCTGGTGGCAAATTATATTCCTTCAGGTGTAGATGTAGTGCTTCAAAGTGAAAACGGTCTGTTGGGAATGGGGCCTTTTCCCACAGCTGATCAAGTTGATGCTGATTTGATTAATGCTGGCAAGCAAACTATCACAACGGTTAAGGGGTCTGTTTTTTTTGACTCGGCTGTCAGCTTTGGAATGATTAGGGCTGGCAAGGTTAATCTAACGGTGTTAGGGGCCATGGAGGTGAGTGACCAGGGCGATATTGCAAATTGGAAAATACCCGGGAAAATGGTCAAGGGAATGGGTGGTGCAATGGACTTAGTTGCGAGTGCTCGCAACATTATCGTAGCCATGATGCATACCAATCCCAAAGGCGAATCCAAATTGCTTCCTCGCTGCGATCTTCCCCTTACTGGTGTGCGATGCGTCAAAAAAGTAGTAACTGACCTGGCGGTATTAGAAATTACACCAGATGGTTTTCTTTTATGCGAGCGTGCTCCAGGAATATCCGTTGAGGAAATTCAAGCCAAGACAGCAGGCAGGCTGGTACTGCCAGCACATGTACCAGAGATTGTATTCTAAAGTGAAACAATCCCATTTCGAATAGCTACCATCGCCAGTCCTACACGACTCTTTACATCCAGCTTGATAAATAATTGATCCCGGATTGAATCTACTGTCCTTGGGTTTAATTTCATTCGTTTTGCTACTTCCTTATAAGTCATATCAGAGCAGGCTAATTGCAAAAAGAAGACCTCCTCATCATTTAAGAGTGATTTCTGTAACCGTTTTGTTCCTGCCTCTTTGCTATTGACCATATTGACAAGCTTGGTGGTTGTATGATTGGAGAAATACTGACCCTCAGTGGCAATAGTCATGATTGCTGCGCGTAAGTCAGATGGACTAGCTGACTTATGTAAAATACCTTTTACGCCAAGCTGAAGCAATTGGATCAGTGTCAGCTCAGAATCGTACATGGTAAGCATCAGAACTTTGATAGAAGGTCGGTTTTTCTTCAACCATTGAGCAGTTTCCATTCCATTCATTTCTTTCATGTTCAAATCTAGTAGCACCAGATCCGGCTCAGGATTTGTTTCCAAGGCATGGATTAGCTCTTTGCCATGGCTACATTGGTCTACTACTTTGAAGTTTTCAAATTCATTAATACGCGCGGCTAATGCATTGCGCAGCATAACGTGGTCGTCAACAAGGATAATTCGTATCATAGATTGGTTTTTAAGCAGGGAATTTGAAGGGTGAGGCAACTGCCTAGGTTGGGGGTGCTCTCTATTTTTAATTTTCCGTGAAGGGAGGCTGCTCTAAAATTCATATTACGAAGGCCTGCCGATGTAAAGTGATCTGTTGTTTGATCAAAACCTTTACCGTTATCCATAACCTTAATATTTAATTCCTGTTCTAAAAAATTCAACTCTATCTCCACCTTACTGGCTTTAGCATGTTTTAATACATTATTTAAGGCCTCTTGAATAATTCTGTAAATAATTAGTTCCATTTCATCACACAGGTATTGCTGTTTCCCTTTTATCGAAAGCGAAGTTTGAATGCCAGATGCATTACGTAATCTTTCTAATTGTTTCTCAAGCGCGGCGCGTAACCCTATCGATAGGATTAGTTCACCATTGAGAGAACGTGACAGTTGGTGTATTTCATGCAGTGTTTCTTCTAGTAGCTCAACCGTATCACTTATTTTTAATTCTGGATTATCTTTATCAATTCGCTGAAGATTTAAGATTGAGAGTAAGATTGTCTGGCAGGCATTATCATGTAATTCCGAGGAAATTTGCTGATAGGATTCCTCTTGAATTGCAATCTGCCAACTGGGCCAAATTCTTTTTTTGTTTTTACTACGTGTTTCCATGCGATAAAACTAAAATTCAATTTGCCAAATTTTAAATTTTAGGTATCCGTTTTTTTACTGAAAACTCCCGGTATTTTCCCCAATTTTATGAGGTATAAATTGTGATTAACTTTTACTTGATTGTCTAAACCATTCTTTAAGTAATTTGTTTTCAATGTACAATGCGAGCAATTTCTATTTTTTGGTTTAGGAGAGATTTGCGAATTGAGGATAATAGGGGTTTTCACGAGGCCCTACTTAGCGGACTCAACGTGCAGCCAATTTTTATCTTCGATACCAATATTTTAAACGACTTAGAGGAAAATTCGGATCGTAGAGTCGATTTTATTCACCAGGCTGTCAATAAGATTCATACTCAACTACAACAAGTAGGTGCTGGCCTTGATGTTAGAAAGGGTGAACCCGTAAAAATATTTTCTGACCTTCTCAAGGAGTATCCGATAAATGGTGTTTTTGCTAATCATGATTATGAACCTTACGCACTGCAACGGGATGCTGCTGTCAAAACATTATTAGAAAGTCAAGGAGTTATATTTCATACATTCAAGGATCAGGTCTTATTAGAGAAACAAGAGGTTGTTAAGGACGATGGGAAGCCTTACACTGTATTCACTCCTTATTCTCGCCGGTGGAAAGCAACGCTCCAAAAAGAACATTTACATACTTATCCCTCAGAAAAGTTGCTTCAGGCTTGCGCTTCTTATGAGGGGGCTGATTTCCCAACACTTGCTGCAATTGGTTTTTCGTCATCGGGTATTGCTTTTCCTTCCTCGTTTTGGCAAACTGATACAATCAAGCAGTATAAAGAAAGAAGAGACTTGCCCGCAATCAAGGGTACCACGCAACTTGGGGTGCATCTTCGTTTTGGAACAATCAGTATTCGTTCATTGGCTCGAGAAGCGGGTTTGCTTAATGAAACCTTTCTCAATGAATTAATTTGGCGTGATTTTTATCATATGATCTTGTGGCATTTTCCACATGTGGTTGGGAACTCATTTAAGCCTGCATATGATAAAATTCAATGGCGAAATAACGCACATGAATTTCAAGCCTGGTGTGAGGGAATGACGGGTTATCCTATCGTGGATGCCGGAATGCGGGAATTGAATTCTACGGGTTATATGCACAACCGCGTTCGAATGATTGTAGCCTCTTTCCTGACCAAGCATTTATTGATTGATTGGCGATGGGGCGAGGCTTATTTTGCAAAAAAATTGCTTGACTTTGATCTGGCTGCTAATAATGGTGGTTGGCAATGGGCTGCTGGCTCAGGTTGTGATGCGGCCCCCTATTTCCGTGTATTTAATCCCTATTTACAAACACAAAAGTTTGATTCTGACTTACGCTATATCCGTCACTGGGTGCCAGAATTTGAGGAGTTGACATATGCTCGTCCTATCGTGGAACACGATTATGCTCGCAAGCGTTGTTTGGAAGTATATGCAAAAGCACTAAAGCCCGCTTGATATTTTCCCTAAACAAAAAGAGGAAACTGATTTTCTGTAGGAAGTTGATCTTGTAGTTGTAAATATTTTTCGAAAAGAACCTGTATGGCCTGTCGCCCCTCTGCTCCTAAAGAGTGACTGTATTCATTTACATACAATGTAATGTGCTTTCGCATGATATCTTCTTCCATCTCTTGCGCATGCATTTGAACAAAAGGGGAGAGTTGTGGATAATTTGTCCAGGAGTATACAAGGCTATTGCGAATCCATTCTTCCAGCTGTTTTTTTAAGGGCTGTTCAAATGAACGTTTTATAGCAATTCCTCCAAGTGGTATTGGAACTTTGTAATGTTCTTCCCAAAAATTTCCAAGATCCATAATTTTAGATAACCCCTTTTTCTCATAAGTAAATCTATTCTCATGAATCAGCACACCCAATAGCTGACTGTTTTGTAGTAATGCATCCTCGATTTCGGAGAAAACAATAAATTCTTTTTGTATAGCATTAGGAAATGCTAATGAAAAAAGTAAATGTGCTGTGGTGTTACTACCTGGTAGTAATACTTTACGGTGGTTTATATCAGGAACAGTTACTGAACTATTTTCTTTTGTTACCAGTAGAGGACCAACTCCTTTTCCAAGCGCACTACCTGAATCAAGTAATTGGTAGTGATTGCGGGCGCTAAATAGTGCCGGAAAACTTAGTTTAGTGATATCTAATTTGCCCTCTATTGCCCATTGGTTTAATGTTTCAACATCTTCGAGGATTGGTTCAAATTGAATATCTCCGGTGTCTATCTTGCCATGCACCAGTGCATCAAAAATAAATGTGTCATTTGGGCAGGGTGAAAAACCAATCCGCAGTTTCATAATACTTGTAATAAATTCAATAAGGATTGGTTTAGCGAATGAATTGCGGCTGGCATATTCCAATTTTTCTTATTTCGCTCTGCTATATAATTACTGGTGCTACGAAGTTGAATAAAGGGAATTCCTTCCTGGAGGGCAACATAATGTAGGGCTGCTCCTTCCATGGATTCAATGAGCGGATTAAATTGTTTTTTATAAAAGCGAACTTTTTGTAGTTGTGTAGTTATCTCATTTACGGAGACCCCTGTTACTTTTGGTAATCTGAGTTTTTTCACAACGGGGTGGGGATTTATCAGCCAACCTTTTTGGTAGGGGGGCTGGTTGGCTGGAACCAAGTCAAGATCAAAAAGTGTTTTCAAAGCATTTAACTCAACGACACTTTGATCAGCGATGGCCTCTTTCTTTATAATAAATACACGGCCTAATTTCATCTTTTTATCAAAACATCCTCCTACACCGGCTTGTATGATCAGGTCAGGTCGTTTTAGCTGAAGCTGTTTTTGTAAGGAATAGGAGGTGGCCAACAGGCCTATACCGGTAATTAGTACATCCAATTGAATGGAATTTGAGATCGGTATGTTTCCTTCTTTAAGTTTTTCTAAAAGGGGGCGAATCTCGATCGGTGTAGCGGCAATGACCAGACAATTCATGCTGTAAAATTAGCTGAATAAGGCTAACTTTGCCGCTCATCCTTCCTGCGCCCAATGCTGTCGGGAAGAAAAAAGTAAAGCATGGTTTACTTGACTAGGATTGAACATTTTAATGCGGCTCATCGTTTGTTCAATCCCAATTGGACACCGGAGAAGAACGAAGCGACCTTTGGTAAGTGTGCAAACAATAATTGGCACGGTCATAATTTTGAGCTTTTTGTGACTATAAAGGGTAAGCCAAATCCCGATACCGGCTTTATTTTTGATGCTAAGAAGTTATCGGTAATAATTCGAGAGCGTGTTGTTGATAAACTAGATCATCGTAATTTGAATTTGGATGTTGATTTCATGAAAGACAAGTTGTGCTCGATTGAAAATCTAGTGGTGGGTATTTGGAAAGAGTTAGAGCCGGCTTTACCTGAAAAAGTAAAGTTGCATTATATCAAGTTGGTGGAGACCCCTCGTATTTACGTTGAATATTATGGCGAATAAAGTTGCTGTTTACCGAAAAGAACATTTTAATGCCGCGCATCGCTTGGCGAATCCGGCATGGAGTGATGCTGAGAATACTCGTGTTTTTGGAAAATGTTCCTTGCCGCATTATCATGGACATAATTATGAATTGATTGTAAAAGTGGTGGGCTATCCAGATCCGGTAACAGGATATGTGATTGATATGAAAGTGTTAAGTGATTTGATTCAGCGGGAGATTGTGGAACGCTTTGATCATCGTAACCTCAACCTGGATACAGTAGAATTTGCAAATCTCAATCCCACGGCCGAACACATTGCTATTGTTATCCATGACCTTTTACGACCCCACTTGGACAAGTCATTGGACTTGCAGGTTCGTCTCTATGAAACACCCCGGAACTTTGTAGATTATCCCGCTTAATTTATATCCTATGGCCTATAAAAAAACTGAGCAGTACGACGAGAAAGCCACCTTGGCACTCACAAAAAATTATAAAGAGGCTATTGCCTTATTGGGAGAGGATCCCGAGCGGGAGGGGATATTGAAAACGCCTGAGCGTGTGGCCAAGGCAATGCAGTATTTAACACAGGGCTATCATCTGGATGCACATGCTATTCTAAATTCCGCAAAATTTCACGAAGATGTGAGTGAGATGATTGTTGTGAAAGATATTGAAGTGTACAGTATGTGTGAGCATCATATGCTTCCCTTCTTTGGAAAGGCGCATGTGGCCTATATCCCCAATGGCTGGATTACTGGATTAAGTAAAGTGGCTCGTGTAGTGGATGTGTTTGCCAGACGTATGCAAGTGCAAGAGCGATTGACCATTCAAATTAAAGACGCCATCAAAGACACGCTCAATCCATTGGGTGTGGCCGTGGTGGTAGAAGCACGGCATTTATGTATGATGATGCGTGGCGTTCAGAAACAAAATTCTGTTACCACTACTTCCGCTTTTGATGGAGAGTTTCATAAAAACTCTACACGTAGCGAGTTCATGCGTTTGATTGGTACAAGATTAAGCTGACCTACCCATTTATTTTTATGAAACATGCTTATGTATTTCCCGGCCAGGGATCGCAATTTCCAGG
>SXWI01000156.1 GCA_005791465.1 Bacteroidota bacterium
CCTCGCAAACCCAAGGCCTCCCCTGCTTTTACATTACGTAAATTATCGTCGATAAAAATAGCAGAGGAAGGGTTGACTTGATAGCGAGAAAATAATAATTGATAAAACTCAGGGAATGGTTTACGAGTTCCTTCCTCTCCACTGACCAGACGCCCATCAAACCAATGTAAAAATTCAAAGCGATCCAATGCAATGGGAAAAGTTTCGGCACTCCAATTGGTCAATGCAAAAAACTTAAACTGTCCACGCTCCTTTAAACGACGAAAAATATCAACTGTATCCGGTAAAGGTCCACGTAACATATCAGTCCACCGACCATAAAAATCCCGAATCGGTTGTTGCCATTTAGGATCTGGGAAGGCTGCAAGTTTTTCTTCGGTAGCTCGTTGCAAAGAATATCCGGCATCTTGTTGCTCATTCCAATCCGAAGTACAGATATGTGAAAAAAAATAGTCGCGATCAGCCGGGCTATTAAAATACTGTTCGTTATAAACAAACAGAGGATTCCAATCCACTAAAACACCGCCTAAGTCCCAAACAATTGTATCTATACCCGCACTCATGCTTTCCCGTACTTCATCTTCAAGGCAATCATGATACCAGACATCAAAAGCATCACGGCATTAGTAAGTATAATTACAAAATTGTCAATCATAAATCCATACACCAGCCACATGATCTCATTGATAAACGCAATCAAAAACATAGTCAACGAAATATCACGAGCTGACTTGTCTCTCCAGGTTTTAATAACCTGTGGCATAAATGTAAATGCGGTTACCGCTCCGGCAGCATAACCTAAAATTTCTGCTCCACTCATAATTGTAGATTGAACTACGAAGGTAAGTACTCTACCGTTTCTCAAACAACCACCATAACCTACGGCGTGGCTTCACCTGATAATTAGATCGAATGTAGCGCTGGATATGTGCCATAGCCTCATCTACATCATCGGTAAAAAGCAATAAATCAAGATCCTCAGCAGAGATTGTTCCATCGTCCTCCATTTTCTTAAACACATCCAGCAAAGGCTGATAATAATCTTTTCCAAATAAGATAACAGGAAACCGCGTAATAGTTTTGGTTTGTACTAAGGTGAGCGTTTCAAAAAGTTCATCCATGGTTCCAAAACCACCAGGCATAATGACAAATGCATAGGAATATTTCACTAGTAATACTTTGCGAACAAAGAAATGCTCAAAGGTGACGGAGCGATGCAAATAAGGATTCTCTTTCTGTTCAAAGGGTAACACAATATTACAGCCAAAGGATTGTCCTCCGTTTTCAAATGCTCCCCGGTTGGCGGCCTCCATGATACCGGGACCTCCTCCCGTTAGCGTAGTGAGTCCCATTTCGGCAATACGCTTTCCAAACTCACGCGCCTGTTGGTAATAGAGATGATCCTCCCCAAAACGAGCAGACCCAAATACCGTGATACTAGGACCTGCAAAATGAAGTATGCGGAATCCTTTGATAAATTGTTTAAATACGCGCCAGGCAAAAGCCAACTCGTAACCACGGCTCTTTGGCCCCTCGAGATAAACATGGTGTTTAGGATGAATTAGCTGAGGTTCTTGTTTTTTATGTACGGTAGAGGCCATAGTTGATGAATTTGCTTTTTCAATCCCGACATTTGCAGGGAAGCACGTAGAAGTGTTTTACAAAATTATGCGGATCATATCGTACAATGTCAATGGAATTCGTGCAGCCATAAAAAAAGGGCTGCTGGACTGGCTACAAACAAACCCGGCTGATATCATTTGTTTGCAGGAAACTAAAGCCAGACAAGAAGATGTGGACTGCAAGCCTTTACATGCGCTGGGATATCAGGACTACTGGTTTAGTGCGCAAAAAAAGGGATACAGCGGAGTAGCTGTTTTCACTAAAATCAAACCGGACCATGTTGAGTTGGGGAACGGACATGTACAAAGCGATGAAGAGGGCCGCGTTATTCAATTGGACTTTGGAAGTACACGGCTAATCAACGCGTACTTTCCCAGTGGAACCAGCGGAGATGAAAGACAGGGATTCAAATACAAATGGCTGGACGAATGTTTTAATTGGTTACAACAGCTAAAGAAGAAACATCCACAGCTGATTTTATGTGGCGATTACAATATTGCGCATCAGGAAATCGATATACACGACCCCAAGGGAAATAAAAATTCTTCCGGATTTCAACCTGCTGAACGCGAGTGGATGACAAAACTTTTTGAAAGTGGCTGGGTAGATACATTTCGAAAGATTCATCCAGAACCACATCAGTATAGTTGGTGGAGCCAGCGTTTCCCCAGCGTTCGTTTACAAAATAAGGGATGGCGCATCGACTATATCAATGTTACTACACCACTTGAGAAAAAAATCAAGGACGCTTACATATTACCCATGGTAAAACATTCGGATCATTGTCCAGTTTATCTGGAGTTAAAAAAATAATCCATGTATATCTACAATGTAACTGTAAAAGTAGACCATGCTATTGTTAAGGAATGGGTGCAATGGTTAAAAACTGAACATATCCCCGAGGTAATTGGCACGGGATGCTTTACTACGGCAACAGTACTGGAGCTATTGGAAAACGTAGATGAAGAAGGTGCCACATTCGCGGTACAATATAAAACCACCCGGTTGAAGGATTATA
Source organism: Bacteroidota bacterium (assembly GCA_005791465.1). Taxonomy (GTDB): domain Bacteria; phylum Bacteroidota; class Bacteroidia; order Chitinophagales; family Chitinophagaceae; genus JJ008. The sequence goes on from SXWI01000156.1 coordinate 2,642, forward strand.
AGCGTTATTTAGCTGAATTTGCCCCGGAAATGCGGCAAAAAGGGTTGGACAAATGGGGAGATCGCTTTATTGCATTTCGTACACTGATGAAAATCGTGGATTAAGGGTGCATAACCCCTTTTTTTATTTTTCCTCAATGAAAAAGCGGCTAAATTTGTCCCTCTTTACGTTTTAAAATCCAAAGCATGAACAAGGGAGATTTGATCAATAAGGTAGCAGACGATGCAGGAATTACTAAAGCACAAGCCAACGAAGCTATTGATGCTGTGATTGAAGCAATTGGAAAAACCTTGAAAGGAGGCGGAAAAGTTACGTTGGTTGGATTTGGAACTTTTTCTGTTTCTAAACGCGCCGCCCGCAATGGCAGAAATCCTAAAACTGGAGAAACAATCAAAATA
>SXWI01000157.1 GCA_005791465.1 Bacteroidota bacterium
TGAATTATCGGGTGGACAATGCCAGCGCGTGGCTATTGCCCGAGCCTTGGTGAACGATCCATCGATTATTTTAGCAGACGAACCGACCGGTAATCTGGACAGCCGTACATCCGGTGAGATCATGGAAATATTTGAGGAAATTTACCATAACGGAAATACCATTGTAGTGGTAACACACGAGGAAGATATTGCCAACCACTCTCGCCGCATTGTTCGCCTAAGAGATGGTGTGATTGAAACAGACAAGCTCAACCCACTTTTTGCTAAGTCAGCTATCCCTGTTTGATTTTTTTTAGAACCAACCGAACCTTCGGCCTAGGCTATTGTTACACTACTATTGCAACCCTAACGAAACTGTGTAATGGCATTTAGAATCTATACCAAAACGGGCGATAGCGGAACAACCTCCTTAATTGGAGGTACTAAGGTTCCCAAATCTCATCTTCGTATCGAAGCTTATGGAACCGTAGATGAATTAAACTCCTACCTGGGAGTCTGTCATGATTTGATTGAAGACAAACCCACCAAAAAAATATTAGCAGAGATCCAGGACCGATTGTTTACAGTAGGATCCTGTCTGGCCTGCGATCCAGAGAAAGAGCCCGGACTTGCTCTTCCCGATCTTAGACAAGACGATGTGTTGTTGCTTGAAAAAGAAATTGATCGAATGACGGCTGAATTGCCAGAGATGAAAAGCTTTATTCTTCCTGCAGGCCACCCTACGGTTTCGCATCTCCATGTTTTACGATGCATTTGCAGAAGAACCGAGCGATGCTGTGTTCGTATGGGGTATGAAGGAATACAAGTAGAGCCGTTGGTGATCATCTACCTGAACCGACTTAGTGATTATTTATTTGTGTTGGCCCGCTATATTGGTCAACAATTGGGAGCTGCAGAAGTACCTTGGAAGCCCCGCATAAACGGCTAAATCACAAATTTTCCATCCCTCATTGTCAGCACGCGATCACTCTGTGCGGCTAGTTCTTCATTGTGTGTTACAACCACAAAAGTTTGACCCAACTCTTTTTTAAGGGCATGAAATAACGCATGAAGTTCCTTGGCATGCACCCCATCCAAATTACCGGTGGGTTCATCGGCCAGGACAATTGAGGGCTGATTGATCAAGGCCCTTGCCACGGCTACCCGTTGTTGCTCTCCCCCTGATAATTCCCCTGGCTTGTGTGTAAGCCTATCTTTTAATCCCAATTTTTCCAATAAATCAGCGGCAGCTTTTTTAACCTCACTCTTTTTTCGTCCGGCAATCCACCCAGGAATACTCACATTCTCCAATGCGGTAAATTCAGGAAGGAGATGATGAAACTGAAAAACAAAACCAATTTTTTGGTTTCTGAAATTTGCCAGTCTACGTCCGTTTAGCATAGACAGGTTAACACCTTCCAGCTCAACAACTCCCTGATCCGCTTGGTCCAGTGTTCCAAGAATATGTAATAAGGTACTTTTCCCACAGCCCGAAGGACCTACAATGGTAACCAGCTGCCCCTTGCTGAGCTCTAAATCCAATCCGCGGAGCACCTCCACAGATCCATATTTCTTATAAATACCGGTAGCCTTTAACAAGGGTAACAATTATGTCCCGAAACTATCAAAATCCCCTCAAAACAGCATCTTGTAGAAAGGTTATTTGGAAAATAACCTAATCCGATTACATTTGCGCAAAAATCGGACTATGTTTTGGACACTTGAGTTGGCCTCGTTTTTGGAAGATGCCCCTTGGCCTGCTACAAAAGATGAGTTGATCGATTACGCAATCCGATCTGGTGCACCGATCGAGGTCGTAGAAAATTTACAAGAATTGGAGGACGAAGGTGACGTCTACGAAACCATCGAAGACATTTGGCCTGATTATCCTACCCAGGATGATTTCCTATTCAACGAAGACGAGTACTAAGCAATTCGGAGAATTACTTTTCCATTTTCTCTATCACCGTTTGTGTAACTCCCGTAAAGCTGAATCCACCATCGTGGAATAAATTCTGCATGGTGACAAAACGAGTCAAATCACTGAACAAAGTGATACAGTAGTTGGCGCAATCATCCGAACCTGCATTACCAAGAGGGCTCATCGCTTCGGCATAATTCATAAACCCTTCAAAACCTTTTACACCACTTCCGGCCGTTGTACGCGTGGGAGACTGAGAAACCGTATTCACTCTTACTTTTCTTTTGACACCATAGTGATATCCAAAACTGCGTGTTACACTCTCTAACAAAGCTTTCGCATCTGCCATTTCATTATAGTCGGGGAAAACACGTTGTGCTGCTATATAACTTAAGGCCACCACACTGCCCCATTCATTCAAGGCATCCAAATCCCAAGCCGTGCGCAACACACGGTGTAAGCTCATAGCGGATATATCCAACGTCTTACCATTCCACTCATAATTCATTTCAGTATACTGCTTGCCTTTTCTGACATTCAAACTCATTCCGATAGAGTGCAACACAAAATCAATCTTACCTCCAAAATGTTGCATGGATTGCTCAAACAAATTTTTAAGATCATCCATATTGGTAACATCAGCACCAATTACAGGAGCATTACCACAGGCTTCAGCCAGCTTATTGATCTCACCCATACGGAGGGCAACAGGTGCATTGGTTAAAACAAGTTGCGCTCCTTCTTCCTGACAACGAAGTGCGGTTCTCCAAGCAATGGAGCGTTCGTCAAGTGCACCA
>SXWI01000032.1 GCA_005791465.1 Bacteroidota bacterium
AGACTCTTGGGTAAACGTATAGGTGTTGACTACGCAGAAGGCTTTACCAGCAGTAAAGCAATTGGCTTACGAAGTTTGCATGATTTGATTTTAAATGAAACCTAATTCCACGTGGAGGATAAAGCTCTTTTTACATTTACTGTTCAACCAGGCAGTAAGCAACTGGTCAAAGGACTACAATTTTTACTGCTATTAATTAATGCGGTATTTCTTTTTTATCTATTAGTCTTCGCTGATCAATGGGAGGAAGTTGCACAACTAACACTTCCCTTTTTTTCGTTAGTACTTTTTTCTTACACCTGGAAGAAGAGAAAGCTTACCCCACTCGATAATCTGTCAATGTTACTGCTGGTGCTTGGGCTTTCCTTTGCCATCAACTGGTTGGCAAACTTTTACTGGCTACCTGGTATTGGAATGGCTTTTATCACTTACCTATTTGTGCAGGCCCTTCGTCCACTCACCATTATTTTTTTCTCTGACAATGTCAAGTTCAATACTTTCCCTGCTCGCTCCTATTCCTGGAACCAAATCGATCAGGTTATCTTACGCGATCAGATCTTAACCTTGAATTTTTGTAATAACCGATTTATTCAACATTCGGTACTGACCGATTCAAATTTCAATGTTGACCAATTCAACCAATTTTGCCTCCACCATCTTCGACAACCCAATTAATTATGAAAACGCCATACTTATTATACTCGGATGGTAAGGGAAATATTTTTGAAGACCTGACATTGTATGCAACTGGAAGATCTGGTTGGGATGCGATGCCGGTTCCGGGTGAAGACTGGATTCCACTGCCCAACGGAGGATCACTTTACGAGCTGCCAGGCAGAAGAGGAATTGGAATAGATGTAGAGACGGGTCAAATGCGTTTATGCGATAAAGGCTGGGCAGTAGCCGCATTTATTCCTCCGGCCCACACGGGTTTTTATTTGGCAGCTTATGAGACAGCACCAGATGCCCCCACGCTACCTTTATTTTGTTATACGGCAGCAGGTTGGCAAAATGATCAGTTCTGGGTTCCTGCCACTCGAATTGAACCAGATATCCGACAAGACTGTAGCGGTTACGATGATAAGAAGATCAAAGTGGGCGCTCAATCATTACTGGAATCCTACCCCCATAACCGTTTGGTCAAACACCTGATGGAAAATTGTTGCCAAACGTATAACTGTCCGGCTGCACGTAATTTTTCATTGGGAAGATGGGAGTGTCCAATTCCAGTATCGCCGGCCTGCAATGCTAATTGTATTGGTTGCATTTCTCTACAGCCAGATGAAGAACCCATTGTATCTACCCAAGATCGATTACAGTTTAAACCATCTCCAGAGGAGATTGTAGAGTTTGCAGTACCACATCTCGCCACTGCCCCTTTTCCAATCATCAGTTTTGGACAAGGTTGCGAGGGCGAACCGCTATTGATGTGGGAAACTATTCGGGATTCGATCCTTGAAATTAGAAAGCACACAACCAAAGGAAGTATCAATATTAATACGAATGGGTCTAAACCAGATGCTGTACGCGCACTCTGTAAAGCCGGACTCAACTCGATTCGCGTTAGTACTAACTCAGCCAGAAAAAATATTTACACAGCTTATTATCGCCCAAACAACTATCAATTCGAAGACATCGTAGAAAGTTTGAAAATAGTAAGTGCATTTGGTGGCTGGACCTCGATCAATTACTTTGTTTTTCCGGGAATGACTGATTCAATTGAGGAGGTGGAAGCACTGAGAAAACTAATCCGTGACACTAACTTGAAAATGATCCAGTGGAGGAATTTCAATATTGATCCAGATTGGTACCTGGGTAAAATTAATGTAACCGAAACGGGAGATGCGATTGGAATTAAAAATATGCAACAACTATTACAAGCAGAATTTCCAACCTTACAATTTGGATATTTCAATCCACCGATCGAAAGAATCAAAGGGGATTTCCAATTAGATTTTGCTCATTGATTATTTAACCAAATTTTAGTAAAACTTTTACTCAAGCCTGCCATTCAGTTCGTTTTAATGAACAGACGTTAATAACTGATTTAATTAATTTTCTCGCGTATAACTTATTTTCGCCAAGTACCGCATGAATATGCTGAAACAGCAAGACACCCACTCAAGAAAAGCAGCCAGTTATACGGCATTTGTACTTGCTGTATTTATTAGTATTCTTTTTTTGCTAAAATGGAAACTTCCCACTTTTGAAAAGGAAGTTAATGATGCAGGAGTAGATGTTGAAGTAAACTGGCCTCCAGATCCTCCAACTCCATTTCAGGATGGCGGCGGTGGAGGTGGTCAAGACCTAGCTGCTCCTGAACAACCTGGCACTGCACCGGTTTCCGCCCCAGAGTCTGGCGAACAATTACCTTCTAAAAACAATGAAATCGATCAGCGCAGTACTGAATCGGAAGTTTCTAGCTCCATTACAAAAAATAAAATCGCTAAAACACTAGCATCCAATAGTATAAAAACTAAACCTAAAAAAAATATTGAGCCCCCATCTCCCCCACAACCTAAAGCAGTTATGGGCAAAACTAACAGTGGTATTGATAAAG
>SXWI01000004.1 GCA_005791465.1 Bacteroidota bacterium
CAGTAATGGCCCGTAAGTAATACCTGCAAACTTGATAATAAACTGGATGATTGTTTTGTCGTTAATCACTTTAAATAGCAATACCATAATCAGAAAAACAATGGCAAAACTTAAGTGAACCGCTAAGCGACGACGTCTTTTAACAGCCTCGTTCGCTTCACTCCGATTAAAATCTAGTATATCGATACAAAAACTGGAAGTCAAAGAAGTAATAGCACCATCCACACTCGGAAAGAGAGCGGAAATCAACGCAATAATAAATATTACCCCGATTGTGCCAGAAAAAGCATCACTTAATGCAATAATAGGAAACAGATCGTCTCCCTTTGCTGCCAATCCAGTAGTACTAGCATATAAATACAATACGGCACCTAAGAGAAGAAACAAGGCATTTACAACCACCAGAATAAAGCTTAAAGTCATTACATTTTTCTGGGAATCCTTTAACGTGCGAACACTGATATTCTTCTGCATCATTTCCTGATCAAGCCCTGTCATTGTAATGGTAATAAACATACCCCCTATTAACTGTTTCCAAAAATTGAAAGGACTTTTAACATCCCAATTCAGCACCTGGTTGTAATTGTTGTCACTAATCAACTGCCAGGTTCCAGCCAAGTCTGTCCCAAGCGTGTTCATCAAGACCAGCAAACAGACCACTAGTCCAATTAACATACCGGAAGTCTGTAAAGTATCCGTAAATATAATGGTACGCACCCCACCCTCAAAGGTGTAAAGCAAAATCAATACCAAGATTACCAGGGCGGTAGCAATAAATGGAATTCCCAACTTGTCAAGAATAAATAACTGAAGAATATTAATAACAAGGTATAGTCGAGCCGTAGCACCTACGGTGCGAGATAAAATAAAAAAGAAAGCACCCGCCTTATGCGCATTGATCCCAAATCGTTTTTCCAGATACGTATAAATGCTTGTCAAATTCATTTTGTAATAAAGTGGCAATAAAATAAAAGCCACTACCGCATAACCAAGCACATAACCAATTACTAATTGAAAATAATTAAACTGTATGGAGCCCACATTACCCGGTACGCTTACAAACGTTACTCCAGAAAGTGAAGTTCCCACCATTCCAAAAGCAACCAGCATCCAGTTACTATTACGGTTACCGATAAAAAAAGATTCGTTATCTGCGTTTCGTGAAGTATACCAAGCAACCCCTAGTAATAAAAGAAAGTACCCGATCACAAAGGAAAAAAGAAGTTGAGGCGACATAAAAATGGGTTGGATTGAGTTTTGAAGATAGCCAAAAAAAGATTCTCTTTGCTCGACTAAACACATTCAATGGCCATTGAATCTATCGCAGTTTTTTGCGGATCAAAAAAAGGGATATCCCCTTGCTATAGCGATCAAGCCAAGGAAATAGGAAAGCTAATCGCGGCCAAGCAAATCAAAATGATTTATGGAGGAGGAAGTGTTGGATTAATGGGTATCGTAGCAGATGAGGTTATGCGTGGAGGCGGATGGGTAACCGGCATTATACCAAAACTATTGGTCGAATGGGAGGTTGAACACAGAGCCATCTCCGAATTAATTGTATGCGATGACATGCATGAAAGAAAATTGAAAATTTACAGTAAAGCAGATGCGGTGCTTGTTTTACCGGGAGGCGTAGGCACCCTCGATGAACTTTTTGAAGTGCTAACCTGGAATCAATTAACTATTCACGATAAAGAAATCTTTATTCTAAATACCAATAATTTCTACGAATCGCTACTCAAGCAACTAGATACTATGAAAGCAGAAGGGTTCTTGACGGCTAATCCGCTGGACAAATTGCATATTCTCGAAAAGCCCTTGGACCTGCTTCGCTTGTTATAAGGCTGATTTTATTTACCCTGAAAAAGCGGAAGCTGAAGTCCCGCCAGCTATAGAACACTAAATAACCTTACCCGCATTTAATATTGAATTTGGATCAAAAACTGATTTGATAGAACGCATCAAGTCAAGAGTCTTTGCATGAAATACAATGGGCATAAAATCCTTTTGAATAAGACCAATCCCATGTTCTGCACTGATGGTGCCTCCCAAACGGTGTACAATTTCAAATAACTCTGTCAGTATTTTTTTCATTTCTGGATCCCCATAACTATTGGGGGTACCCTCTTTACGTAAGCGCACATGTAAATTACCATCTCCAGCATGACCATAACAAACGACATCTACCTGGTGCTTTTTCCCCAAGGCTTTTAACTCACGAATCAAAGTAGGTAACTCTGCCCTTGGAACAACCGTATCCTCCTCAATCGTATACCCTACTAATTTTACAGCTTCAGCAGCCCTTCTTCTGAGTTTCCACAGCCGCTCTTTTTGTGTGGTATCCTCTGCAAAATATATTTCCCCAATATCGTATTGCGTCAACAATTCGCCAATGGCCTCCATTTCCCGCATTAAAACATCCTGGTCATTGCCATCCACCTCAATAATCAGATGAGCGGCTGTATCCTCCGTAATAGGAACGGCTGTATCGTCTACCATTTTACTAACTATACGTAAGGCATCGATTTCCATTAACTCAAGGGCACTGGGTGTAAAACCTGCTCTAAAGATGGCGCTAACTGCTTCGCCTGCCTGCTCCAGGTTACGAAATGGAACTAGCATCAATAAATCATGTGTCGGAAGTGGTATCAGCTTGAGGACAATCTTGGTAACAATTCCCAAGGTACCCTCGCTTCCAACCAACAATTGTGTGAGATTATAGCCGGTAACATTCTTAATAACATTAGAACCTGTCCATATTATTTCGCCAGTAGGTAAAACCACCTCCAGATTCAACACATAATCCTTGACCACTCCATACTTCACCGCTTTTGGCCCCCCACTATTTTCAGCAACATTACCTCCAATAAAACAGGATCCACGACTGCTGGGATCTGGCGGATAAAATAATTTTTTTGCCTTGACTGCATTTTGTAATACCTCAGTAATTACACCCGGCTCGGTGACAACCTGCAGATTACGCTCATCGATTTCAAGAATTTTATTCAACCGCTCCGTACTAAGTAATACCCCTCCCAGATGCGGCAAAGCACCACCACTTAATCCAGTTCCTGCACCTCTTGGTGTTACAGGTATAAGATGCTGATTGCATATTTTTAAAATTGCACTGATCTCTTCCGGAGTACGTGGCTTAACAACTACCTCAGGTAAAAAACGAAGGTTTTCTGTTTCATCATGTGAAAAATGTTCCAATGTTTCCTGATCCAGCAATACATACTCGCTACCCAGAATCTCACGAAACTGATCAACATGTTGGCTAGTTAAAGCTCCTTGCTTGGGCATAATAATAGGTTGAGCCCAAAATTCGGCATAAATAAGCAATAAGAAAAGTCAACGGAAAGTTGGGCAAAGCGACTGCTGGCGATTTCCCCGATAAGGATCTGCAATACCCTGCTTAGTAATTGAAAGCTCAAAGGCCCCTCTGCGATTTGTAAAGTTTTTGAGTGTAGAGGCAGTAACATCGTAACTGAAAGTAAACTGCAGTTGTCGCAAACCCAATCCAACCTGAGGGATCATCGATTCACTGAGGCGATAATAGGCCCCCGCAGATAGCGTGTACTCGCCATCCCCCGAAACATTATACAAGGCCGCTAATCCACCCACTGCCTCCCAAGAGCCAGCTTGCCGGGAATAATAAACGTTTGGCTGGATTATTACTTGATCATTTAGTTTTATACTAGCATTTAAAAAACCATTATATCGAACTGCAACCCGATTATCAATTCCTGTTGCATTAGCCCAAAAACTCTCGGTAGGCCTGTTCAGGTGCATAGCGGAAAAACCCGCATTAATATATACGGACGAACTGGGGAAATATGCGTAATTCATACCCACTTGCAAATCGAGATAATTTGTTTGATTGGCTGTAAGTAATGGGGCTTGTGCACTTTGATGAACATCAAAAAACTGTCCATTCCATTGAGAGGGAAAAGTTAGATCAGCTGTAGTAATTCTTTTGTTCGCCCATCCTACATTAAAACCAAGACTTAGTAAACTTCCATTATTGATCATTTGATGATATGCCAATGAGCCATATACTTTTGTAGAAGTTAATACACTGGTTCCCGCCACGTCTCGAAGTATCAGTCCGCCAGCGCCCAGCCAACCTGTTTCCTCTCGATTTTGCAATAACTGCCAATCGCCATAAGCACTTATTGTTTTATACGGAAAAGCGGAGAGTGAGGCCCACTGGTTTCTATAATTAACTCCCAACCGATAATCGCCATCCGGTATAAATCCTGTGTTAGCCGGATTGATCAATAATGGCGTTTGCATAAACTGAGAAAAATGAAGATCTTGTCCCTGCATTTGCAGCGACAAAAAGGAAAAGATTAGTATGAATAAACGCTTCATTTTCGCTTAACGAATTAATGTAATATCCCCTTTTTTGCTAAGTAGCCTGCCATCAAAAAATTCTACTGAGAGCGTATACATGTACACATCCATTGGCTGCAGCACACCTTTGAATTTTCCGTCCCACCCAATAGATTGATCACTAGTTTCAAAAACTTTTTGACCCCAACGATTCCAGATCTCCCATTTGAGTTTTACCATCCCAAAACCCTTTACTTGTATCACACTATTAATATCCCCGCTCTGTGGGGTAAAAGCAGAAGGCACATCCACCAGCGGATTAATAGATGCCTCTACGGTTCTGCAAAAAACACGAGGACAATCCAATTGATTATAGGCGGTTAAACAAACCTGAAAAGTTCCTGCTGATCGGAACTGATAAGTGATAGGCAGTCTTGAAGTGGTAAGCAAGCTGTCTCCATTACCAAATGTCCACTTAAAGCGAATAGCATCTTGACTGGACTGATTGGTAAATGTGTGGGGCGTATTAGGAATTGGAGTTAACGGTGAAAAACTGAAATTAGAAGACGGAGCATCCAATACCTGAATAGTAAAACGAGCCGTATCAGTAAGATTACAAGTGTTGGGATTATTGGCAACTAACAATATTTGATAAGTGCCCGGTGTTGTATACGTATTAGAAGGACTGGCTTGGGAGGATGAATTTCCATCACCAAATATCCACTGGTAGGTTTGTGCGGCTGTAGACGTGTTATTGAATACAGCATTATAAGGCGCACATCCAATAGAGCCCGTTGTAAAAGCAGCTTTCACATTTTCTGCTACCGTAACGGTAATACGTATTGAATCTGGCGCGTTACAATAAGTAGTATCTACCAAGTAAAGTGTAACCGGATAACTTCCAGGGGCCGAGTAGCTGTGCAAGACAGGGCCTGGCCCAGCCGTAACAGGGGTGGAACCATCTCCAAAATTCCAGATAAAAGAATTTGCACGAAACGGATAGCCTGGTAAAGTAGTCGATAAATTATCAAAGCGATAATTGAATGAAGTACAGGGCGCTAATTTAACAGGATTAAAATTCAGACTTGCCTCAATATTACCTACCCGAATCTGCACATAAGAAGTATCCTTACCATTACAAGAAGATGGATCCGTGGCAATCAACATAACTCGATAAGTTCCTACTGTAGAAAACGTATGAGTATTATTAGGTGTATTAGTCGTAACACGGGGTGAACCATCTCCAAAGTCCCATTCATAGGACTGCGCATTCCCCACTGTATCAAGAAAAGCAACAGTAAGGGGTACACAACCCAAGGTATCCCCCGTCACATTATTGATACTAGAGCGGACTGCACTTTGAACACCCGCCAGATTCATCGCAATTTTTACCATAGTTAAACTACAACCTGCCCCACTCGAGTTATTAGTGGTTGACCAGGCACCCGCAGTAACTGGATAATTTGGACGTGGACCATTACCAATGGTACAGTTTCCACAAATAGCTTGATAAATAGCGCCACTGCGGTCAAATCGACTGGTGCCTCCGTCAACGTGGTCATTTCCTCCATTCACAGAATTGTCTTCGCCAAAAAAACTACCAAACAATTGACCACTTGCATCCTTCTTTAAAACAAAAAAGTAAAAATCATTGCCATCCGTATTTGATTTGAACGCATCAGGGGTTACCGGTAATCCGGCAGTGCCTGCACTTGTAAAACCAGAACCAAAACCAGTGCCACCCCAACCAGACATGTAAACATTCTCGCAACGATCCACCAAGAAAGCAACAGGTGAAATATTAGGGATAACGGAACCGGAACCAAATGCAGTGGAATAAACAAAAGCAGAGAGGTCTGGCTGTAATTTGGCTATGAATTGTTTTCCAGCTGGATTATTAAACACTGCATTCAGAATAGGCCAGGCACCAGTAGTTTGTCCCATCACATAGGGAAATCCATTCACGTCGAACTGCACACCAAATACCTGATCAATTCCCGTTGTTCCAACATAAGTAGTACGTAATCGCTGTGAACCATCTGGTGAAATAATAGTAAGGTATCCATCAATAGTTCCTCCTAATGCAGGGCCAATGATTGTACCTGTTTGAGTGGCTGGAATCAAATTGGGACTTTCAGTACCTCCTCCCATATATACATTTCCATTGCTGGGATTTACAGACAATACATATCCAGCATCATTAGCAGTTCCACCAAAAAAACTTGCAAAAAGTAGTGTAGAAAGATTACTAGATAGTTTGAGTACAACCGCATCCTGTAAACCACCTCCAAAATTTGTTTGAAAGGCCCCAGCGGTAACAGGAAATTTTCCTGAGCCTGAAGTTGCCCCGCTTGACTGTGTATGTGAAGTGATCCAAACATTTCCCCCTTGATCTAGAACAATCTCCCCTCTTCCATCATCACCATAATTCCGTTGCAAGGAATTCAACGCTCTTGTTGTGGCAATATTAACTCCATCGGCACTACTGCCACCAATTTTACGTGCTCCAAGCAAAGCGGTACCGGTTGAATTAATTTTAGCTACTACAATATCAAACCCATCTCCAGCCAAAGCACCATTGCCTATCACAGGAAATCCAGTAGCGGTATTCGGAGAATTAGTTCGTCCAGTTAAATATAAATTTTGCTGTGCATCCACTACTAAACTATGTGGTTGTTCATTCCCAGATCCTCCCAAGTAGGTTGCCCATAAGCGATTCCTACCGTCCGCACTCAATTTGATTAAACACATATCAGTTTCACCACCTTGAAAATTAGATTGTATAGCGCCTAGTGATGTTGGAAATCGACCCGCATCATTAAATACTATTCCGCCTGCAAAAAGACTACCATCTGGACCATAAGTGGCAGTAAATCCCCAATTATCTGCAGTGCTCCCAGAGAATGAGCAAAAAATAATGGAAGGATCAATTACTAAAGGCAATGATTTATCATAATCGCCTACTTCAAAACGAACCAATTGGTCTTTTAAACTATATCTACAGGAAACAACCGCCCTGCCATGGGTTGTAGGTTGATAGGTGTATGGAGCAGATTCGCGAAAAGTACCGAGTGATGTATTCACCAATAGTTCTTTGTTCTTCACAGATAACCCATTTACACCCGCGTACTGTAACAGGATGTCTTCAACACGTCCACCCGGCTTAACAAGAAAATCATACTTGAGTGTACCTTGATCCGTATAATAACGCACATCAATATTTGGATACACATCCTTAACCGTAATAACCTGATAGATGGAGCAGGCTGAAGCCCAACGGGAGGAATCGATTCCAAAAAAATAATTATTGTAAGTGGGCACTTTTTTTTCAGGAAGTATATTGGAAGGTGTTTTTTTATCAACGCCCTCTTTAGTCAGAAATCGAACCTCCCAAGCATGGGAACGAATTAAAAAAGTATCATTAGCACGATGCTTTGCTTCCTGCAGACGTACCATATCAGAGGGGCTATGCTGCACCAGGGTGTGCCCTCGATCTTGAATAAAAAATACACCATTGGAAACTTCACCCCGATAGCGAACAGCTTGATTCCACTGCCCTTTATTTTCCACAAACTGAATAGCCTCCTGTGCACAGAGGAATTGAACAGGGAGCAAAAATGTAAGTATGTAGAAAAGCAGTTGCAACTCTTTGAGTTTATAGTAAAGTAACGAATTTAGAGTCCCGAGGTTTGGAAAAAACTGTTAAGAACCAGGCTTTACCCTGATTTTGACTATCCTATGACTGATCCACTTAAAAAACGTTCAATCCCTCAGGATATTTTACTCCAGTTTACATTAGTTTTCTGTTGCTGAAGATATAATCGGAGTGGTTGATTTTCAGGGCTTACAAGCGTAGGATCTTTATCCAACAGTTGAGTCACCTGTTGGCTAGCGGTCTCCAATAAAGAACGGTCTTGCATAATATCTGCCAGTCTGAAATTCAAAGCACCGCTTTGACGAGTGCCCTCTATTTCCCCAGGACCTCTTAATAAAAGATCCTTTTCGGCAATTTCAAATCCACTTGAAGTTTGCGTCATTATCTTCATCCGCTCCCTAGCCTCTTTCCCAATTGTTGGCGGGGTAAGCAGGACACAATAACTTTTTTCAGCTCCCCGGCCCACTCTACCTCGCAACTGATGCAGCTGCGATAAACCAAATTTCTCAGCACTTTCAATAAGCATAACACTGGCATTCGGAACATTTACACCCACTTCAATGACTGTAGTGGCTACCATGATCTGTGTATCACCACTAACAAACCGTTGCATATTTGTTTCTTTCTGTACTGCGGGTTGTCGACCATGTACCATACTGATCCAATAGTTTGGTTCAGGGAAAAAGGCTTTCACCTCCTCATACCCCTTCATTAGGTTCTCATAATCCAGCTTTGCGCTTTCCTCAATTAACGGATAAATAATATATACTTGTCTACCCTTGGCAACCTCGGATCGAATAAATTCCATGACGCGACTCCGGTCTTTTTCATAACGATGAACTGTTTGAATCGGTTTACGGCCTGGGGGTAATTCATCAATAACACTATAGTCAAGTTCACCATAAGCAGTCATGGCTAACGTACGAGGAATAGGGGTAGCCGTCATCACTAAAATATGAGGAGGCACCGTTGCTTTTTCCCATAGACGCGCTCGTTGTGCTACTCCAAATCGATGTTGCTCATCAATCACCACTAAGCCAAGTTTTTTAAACTGCACCGTTTCTTCAATTAGCGCATGTGTACCCACTAAGAGAGAGAGGGAACCCTCCTCCAACGCAGCTAGTATTTTTTTACGCTCGGCAGTTTTAGTTGATCCTGTTAACACTGCAACAGTAATATCCATCGTAGCTAGTAAAGAGCGGATAGAAGCATAATGTTGCTGAACCAAAATTTCAGTTGGCGCCATTAAACAGGCTTGAAAACCATTGTCAACAGCTAATAACATTGCTAACAGGGCAACAATCGTTTTACCACTTCCCACATCCCCTTGCAACAGGCGATTCATTTGTCTTCCTTTTGCTGTGTCTGTTCGAATCTCTTTCACTACTCGTTTCTGTGCCCCTGTTAATTCGAATGGCAAACAAGAAGAATAAAATTGATTGAAATAATCACCCACTTTTTCAAATATCACTCCTGCAGATTGATGATGCCGCTTGGCGCGAACTAATTGCATTCTTACTTGCGCAATAAATAATTCCTCAAACTTTAAACGCTTGATGGCCATTGTAGCTTGCGTAGCAGTTTGAGGAAAATGAATTTGCTGGTATGCGTCGAAACGGCCCATCAGCTGTAAAGTCTGTAATAAGTTTTCCGGAAAAATTTCAGGAATTGAATGGGGTGTTAGTTGACTGAATAAACTAAACGAAAGCTTAGCCAATTGACGCCCTCCTAGTCCCCTTGCTTTTAGCTTTTCCGTTGTAGAGTATACAGGCTCTAAATAATTTTTCTCTAATGACTGGGACGCCTCAACTCGTTCAATCTCTGGGTGAACAAATTGAGGGCGCCCGTTAAAAAAACTCAACCGTCCAAACACTAAATAGGACTGTCCGGGCTGTACCGATTTTTGAATCCAATTGATCCCCTTAAACCAAGTAAGCTCCATGATGCCAGTTTTGTCCTTGAACTGAACGACCAATCTCTTTGATGCTCTTTGCCCAATGACCTCCGCTTGTAACACAACTCCTGCCACCTGCGCAAAGTCTTCCTCCTGCTTTAATTCAGAAATAGGGCTCACGCGCGTTCGATCAATATGCCTAAAAGGGAAATAATTTAATAAATCTTCATAGGTAAATATGCCCAGCTCTTTTTTGAGCAAGTCCGCACGTAAAGGGCCTACCCCTTTCAGGAATTCAATCGGCTGCTGAAGCTTTTGTACACTAGTCAATGACATGACAAATTCCTGTTTAGATGAGTGGGTGGCTATCATCATCCCTTGTGGTCGAGAGAATAAGTGCTGCCTCGAAGGCCAATAATAATCGCACTATGACCCCTCTACCTGCAAATCGCTGCCAGCAAAAATAAAAGATTAGTTTTTGTTCTTGCATCGAATCGATAAGTCGCATGGTAACGTGCTGTTGAATTTTTGCTGTTAAAATTCGAGTTAGAAATCTCAGCAAGGGCGGCGTCAAAAAATAAATGGCCAAGCTAATAACAAGTAGACGTACCAACGTTTTCATTAACAACGAGTAGGGCAGAACAAATAGGCTGACCATAAGAGCAATAAGCAGAAAAAAAAGCCAAAATCTAAAGCGATTATATCGGGTTGAAGGTACCACAGCCAGGGTCGTTTGCTTTTCTTGTTGAAAGGCTGATAAGAGCAAGTCCTTTTTCAGTTTTATTCGACGGGGCCAAAATCCAAACCAATACCCAATTGCAAGACCCATCAAAAAATACAACAGCAAATATGCTATAACAATACCGCGAAGGCTCAACGACAAAAAACCAAAGTTCACTTGCAACTCATTAACCCAAGAAGAAACGGTAGTCCAAAAGTCAGCTCCAAAAAATAAATAAAGCAATAGCACCTTTTGCAGGGCGGTTTCGACCAGTGCCAACACAGAAAACAAAATAGCTGCCAAGCGAAATGAAGGTAGCCATCCAAATAGTAAGTAAGCAAGGCCTCCCTGAAAAAGCATGGCCACATAGGCCGTAATCGGTGACTGAGGGCTTAATATTAGTTTAACGGCCATGACAGCCAGGGTTGCTTTGATTAGATCGAACGAAAACATTCGGGTTGGTTTCTTAGTCAAGTATCCTCCTGTTACTGCAGCAATCGTAATTAGACAAGCAACTGCCACACCAGCAAGAATAATACCACGAAGAGGCACTTGTAAGGCATGAAGTATGCCTCCCAAAAAAGATTCTACAAAAGCCCAAAAAGCTACCAAGCCCCATATTGTAGGGTTCAGTTGAGATACATACTTTTTGTCTGCTGCAGGGGTTATCACTTTCCGATACAAAACTTACTAAAAATAAAATCAAGTTGATCCTCATTGGTGATTTCCCCTGTAATCTCTCCGAGATACTGTAAGCATCTTCGTATTTCCAAGGCTAACAAATCACTGGCTAATCCATTTTCTATACCTCGATTCGTATCTGCCAAAGCCAATGCAACTTGCTGCAATGCCTGGTAGTGACGTTCGTTAGTCACAATTATATTTTCATGTAACATCTCCCCACTCAACACTTCCCGTAACATGGCTTTTTTCAGTTCATCCAAATTTGTTTTGTCTTTTGCTGAAATAAATAACGGTATCACAGACAAATTGGAGGAAACTTGTGCGAGCAACGCTGACTCAGCAAGATCCAATTTATTGGCAACGAGTAAAAAATGAAAACCCTGCGCTTGGGCATCGAGTACCCAATTCTTTATCTCGTTGATAGAATCCGCTATATCAAATAAATAGAGCACCAGATCAGCCGATTTCATTTTTTCAAGACTTCTTTCAATACCCACCCGCTCAATCTGATCCACGGTGGTGTCTCGAAGTCCGGCCGTATCAATCAATCGGAATAAAACGCCCTCAATATTTAGAATCTCTTCAATTGTATCCCGGGTTGTACCAGCAACCTCACTGACGATAGCTCTGTTTTCATTCAGTAAACTATTCAGCAACGTACTTTTCCCAGCATTTGGTTTTCCTACAATGGCTACACGCACTCCATTTTTTATCACATTACCTAATTTGAAGGAATCAAGCAATGCATGGGTAGCTTTCTCCAACCGAAGGAGTAATTCTTTTAGCTGGGTTCTGTCGGCAAAGGTTACATCCTCTTGCGAAAAGTCCAGCTCTAATTCCAACAAGGCTGAGAATTGAATTAACTGCTCACGCAACTGCTTTAGCTCTTCAGAAAAACCTCCTCGTAGACCCTGTAAGGCGGCACGTTGTGCAGCTTGTGTGCCAGAGGCAATTAGGTCGGCAACGGCTTCTGCCTGTGTGAGATCAAGTTTGCCTTTTAAAAAAGCGCGCTGTGTAAATTCACCTGGACGAGCTAACCGAGCGCCCTTTTGAATAATCGCGTCAATGACCTGCCGCTGAACAAAAGGAGAACCGTGACAACTGATTTCTACCACGTCCTCACCCGTATAGGATCGCGGACACTTAAAAAGCGTTATCACTACTTCATCTAAAATCCGATTGCCTTCTTGCAATAAACCAACATGCGCAACGTGTGAAGCTTGTTCCGCCAAATTTTTGGAGGGAAATAAATTATTGGCAATGTCAATAGCTCTTTCTCCACTAAGGCGAATTACTCCAATAGCACCAACACCCGGAGGTGTAGCCAGTGCCACGATTGTATCGTCCCAACCCATCAATTGATGCATAGCGCAAAATTAACACAAAGGGATCGGGGGTATAAAAAAATGTCCCCTTACAAGGAGGGGACATACATAATAAAGTATTTGGCGATTACTCAGATTCCACACGGAATGTAATCGGCTGTTTGCGATAGGCCTTAACCTGGCGTCCGTTTTGAATAGCCGGACTCCATCTAGGACCCTTACGAATTACACGCATAGCTTCCTCTTCCATTCCATAGCCATGGTTGGTGAGTGAACGAACGTCAGAAATGTTTCCTTCCTTGTCCACTACAAACTGAACTACTACAGTATAGGTCCCTTCCGGTGCACCATTATCGGTAGCAACCTGACCGTTGGCATTGCGCTCGAGATATTGACGCCATTTGCTGTCTCCACCAGGGAAACTGGCTTCAATTTCTACCTTATCAAAGATTTTGTTATCGTCAATTTTTTCTTCAACAATTTGACGACCCTGATCGATATCAACCGGAGCCGCTAAACCCTCGTCTTTGATACCCTCCACATTAACTACATCGATTTTTGCTTCTTTTAATTCCTCCTGTGGTGGCGGTGGTTTTTCAACTTCCTCATCCTTCTTGATAACGGGAGGAGTAAACTGCTTCATCTCCACTTTTGGGGGCTCCTGCTTTGGAGGAGGTGGCGGGGGCGGTGGTGGTGGTTCTTTTTCCTCTTGCTTTACATCTTGTAAAGTCATTTCATTGATCTTTACTTTGGAATCACCTTTATCACCCAGAGTTTGATTCAGAAAAGAGATCAGGAGGATCATCCCGGCAATTGAAGCCGTAATAATCAAAGCTCGTTTAACTCTTTCGTTGTACGTTTTACGCAAATAGTAGGCACCATATTCTTTATTTCTTCCTTCGAATATGATGTCCAGCAAATCTGCGGATAGTATTTTGTTGACTTCCATGCTCGCTGTTTTGTCGTTAACTATTTGATGCCGTTAGATTCTTCTGTCTTCTTAATCAATTCGTATTCTACATCCGCAATTTTTACCATGGCGTAGGTACGGACCTGATTAATGGTCATTTCATCCAAAATATCTACCGTGTTGCGATAAGTGGCATCATCACTAGGTTTAATAATTACCACAAAGTCTTTGTCCGCACAATTGCTAACAGGCTTTCCTTCAGCCTTGGCCTTAGCTTCGCATTCGGGATTTGGACTCTGGTAATAACGATCCATCACCTCCTTCTTTTTATTAACGATGATGTCTCTTATACCTTTGAACGTGGTTTGCTTAAAATTATTACCTGTGGCGTCTACCACCAGTTTTCCTTCGTAATAGTAAACTTGGTCAGCCTTTCCCAGCATGATGGTTAAAACAGATGATTCTTTTACTTCTGTTTGATCCTCCTGCTTCTTGATGTCCTTAGGCATGTTCAAGTCCAAGGTAGTGGGCGAGCTCATGGTAGCGGTAAAAACGAAGAAGGTAATCAACAAAAAGCCAAGGTCAACCATGGGAGTCATATCCACACGGGTAGAAAGCTTCTTTGCTTTCTTGACGCCTGGGCCTTTCTTGCCACCTTGTTCCCCACCAGTATCTATACTTGCCATAATTAAGTGTCGTTAGTGGTTATAATTTATTTCTTGATTTGCTCCGACTTATACAACTCAGTTCCTGGAGGAACGTCGTCAAGTGAAGTAACCAGGTTGTACTTAAACTCCTCATTCTTTTTCAATGCATATACAACTGCCGCAAAAGTGGGGTACTTAGAAAGTCCATCTCCCTTAATCAGGTAATTCAATTTTTCACCTGCAAAGGCAGCTTTTGCTTCTTTGATCCACCAGACAAGCTGGTTATTCAGTGTATCTGCAACAGGAATTCCTGGTTGTTTGATTTTTGCCTGATCGCGAAAATCAGTAGCCAGTAACTGTTTGAGGTTTGCAAAATCTACTCCCACCAGAAATGTCTTTCTAAAATTTGCCATTTCAGAAGGGCTCAAGCTAAGATTTTGACTAGCATTTAACCCTTGGATGATCGCGTCATATTTGGAAGGATCGCGATCGGACAATACGGTAAAGTAAACTTTGTTAGAAGAGTCAATCGTGATCATCACAGCGTTGTTCTCAGGAAGTTTCTGAGAAAGCACTGAACCAGGTGTAGTAATTTCTACAGGCTCAGGTGGCTTGAACTTGGTGGCCATGATGAAAAAGGATAAGATCAGGAACGCGATATCCACAAACGGGGTCATATCGGTATCCGTACTTCTCCGGGGTATCTTGGCACTGGGCATGATGAATTAGTTTTTTCGTGAGGAATCAGTTACACAATAAATTGTTGTTCTGCTTATTTATATAAAGAAGCAAAACTTTGTGTCAACGTGAAACCAGATTCATCGATACCGTGCGTGATAGAGTCAATCTTTGTAGTAAATACGTTGTAAAGGATCAATGCAATCGCAGAGGTACCTATACCTAACGCAGTATTATAAAGGGCCTCAGAGATACCAACCGCAAGGTCAGCAGCAGCTCCTCCACCCCCTTCTTCACCAAGGGCAGCAAATGAACGAATCATACCCAATACTGTACCCAATAGGGCGATCAAGGTGCCTACAGAGGTAATCGTAGACAAGAATACCAAGTTCTTTTGCATCATTGGCAGTTCCAATGCCGTTGCTTCTTCTACCTCTTTTTGGATAGCAATTACTTTCTGATCAGTGGACATACCACCTTCAGTAATCATTTCTTTGTAACGACGAAGTCCTGCCTTCATCACATTACCTACTGAACCGTGTTGTTTGTCGCACTCAGCGATTGCAGCATCTACGTTTTTACTTGCTAATTGGAATTGCACTTTGCGAATAAAATCAGCAATGGCACCATTTCCCAATGCACGGCGGATAGTCATATAGCGCTCGATAGAGAATACAACCACCATCAAGAACATACCAATCAACAAAGGAACGATAATACCTCCCTCATAGATACGATGGAATGCATCCTTGGGTCCTCTATGTGAAGGCCAAAAGCCACCACTTGAATCGGGTTCAGTAAATCCATCTGCGCTTCCCATCATAAAACGCCAGATTGCATAGCCAGCTAGTGTACACACTAAAGGCGCAAGCCATGAAATCATGTTACTGTCATGTTTCGCCTGAACGGAAGTTGCCTTTGAAGCAGCTGTTGCAGTTGGTTTAGTCTCTGCCATGGTCGTTGATTTTTTGTTGAGTTATAGGTGTTTAAATAATTCTTTTCCATCCTTCCCAATGGAAGGAGGGTCAAGTTAAGGAATTTTTGAAAAGGGCAAATTTTTAGACCAGAAATTCATAATAACTTGATCTGCAAGTCCCAAAAAGTAGGATAAAATGTGGGAAAACTATTAAAAAACTACTCGTAGCGTAGCGCTTCGATGGGATTTAGCTTTCCCGCCTTACGGGCAGGATAAATACCGGCTGCCAATCCTACACCGGTGCAAATCACAATTCCATAAAACACCCAATTCCAGGGTACTACAAACCCTGTTTTTAGGACAAAAGAGAATAAGTTGCCTACAGCAACACCCAGGATAATTCCAAAAAAGGCTCCCAGTATACTAATTATAATTGCCTCCAATAAAAATTGACGGCTAACAGAGCGACGCTTACCCCCAATGGCCTTAATGAGTCCTACTTCGCGCGTACGCTCGGATACCGAGACCAACATAATATTCATTAATCCGATAGCTGCACCAATCAGTGTAATTAATCCAATTACTGTTGCGGAAATAGTTAAAAAGCCGAGGCTGTTCATAGCCTTTTCAGCCACACTATCTGCACGATCCAATACAAAATTACTTTGCTCCGTTGTGTTCAATCTTCTTATTGCACGAAATAATCCTTCCGCCTCTCCCATTGCAGCTGGCACCTGATTGATATCAGATGCCTGTATAGCAATATTGTAAGACCCCCCCGTATTAAAGTTGCGCTGCATATTCGTATACGTAGTCAGCACTACATTATCCCGGCTAAATCCAAAAGAGGAACCCCTGCTTTCCAAAACTCCCAACACGCGATAAGGAATGGAATTGATCCGCACTATTTTATTAACTGAGCCCTGTAGACCCTGTTTAAATAATTTATTGGCCACATCATAACCCAACAAGCAAACATTACGACCGGATTGAATATCCAATCTGTTGAAATTTCGCCCCACTTCTACAGCAAATCCATTGAGGGCAAGGTAATTTTCGTCCCCGCCTAATAAAAAGATGTTAGGACTTGTTTTCCGGGTTTCATAAGAAATGATGCTATTGCGTCCGCCACTGATCCCGATTCCAATAGTAGAAGGAAATTGAAAACTATCGACAAATAGTTCAGCTTGCTGAATTGTAATTTTTTTATCCAGGTTAGAAGTGCGTTCCTTTCGTTTTCCCTTTTGACTAAGCTTCATTTCGGAATTATTACGACCACCCTGTCCGAACTGAATATTGCGTTGTTTATAACGAATGGTGAACCCATTGGCCCCCATGGTAGAAAAACTCTCTGTGAGTTTTTGATTCATCGCCTGAATAGCTGTGATGATCCCAATCAAAGCCATGATACCAAATGCGATGATTGAAACAGTAAGTCCAGTCCGTAATTTGTTACCTCGGATGGTTCTGAAAGCCAGTGAAAAAATATCAGCAAATTGCATCATAGAACGATGAAGGTACTACCCGAACTACTCCATACAAAGAAAAGCTTGATGAACGGCTTGTAGAGCCGATTAAAAATACAGCAGCCCTAATAAAGCCTCCGGAAAAATCCCAAGGAGCACCACAAGCAAAGCTGTAATAAGAAGGAGCGCTGGAAATGCTTTTGGAAATTCCGGCTGAGTAACCTGATCAGCCGAACGAAAATACATGGCCTGAATTACACGGAAGTAATAGAATACAGAAACCACGGCCATAACCACCGCTACGATGGCTAACCAAGGCTGATAGGATAAAGCTGCTTTAATCATGAAAAGTTTTGCCAGAAATCCTCCGGTAAGCGGTATACCGGCGAGGGAAAGGAAAAAAATGGCAAGCGAAGCAGCAACAATGGGTTGTTTTTTTGCAAGTCCGTTGAATCCTTCAAATGTATAGTCCTGCAAATAAATTAGAACCGCAAATATGCCAATAGTGGCTAGGGAATAAGACGCTGCATATAACAACAAGCCTTCTTTACTATCCCCATTTATTGCATAAACCGCCAGCAACATAAATCCTGCTTGTGCAATACTTGAATATGCAAGCATTCGCTTTACACTTTGCTGGAATACTGCAGTAAGATTTCCAATCAGCAAGGTTAACACCACAAATCCGGCCACCCAAGGCTGCCAGATAGAAAATTGTAAACTGAATGTGTCTTCAAAAAGTCGAACAAAAGCGGCGAACAAAGCAACCTTTACAATGGTAGCCATAAAAGAAGTAAATACAGTAGGTGCGCCATCATAAACATCGGGGGTCCAAAAATGAAAAGGTGCAACGGAAACCTTAAATGACATCGCAAATAACAGTAACAAGAGGGAAGCTAACTGAAGTGAAGAAGCTACAACCGTAGGATCCACAGATACTGTGGCGCTAAAATTACCACGCGCTCCATAAAAAAATGCAATTCCTAATAATAGTAAACCAGTTGAAAAAGATCCCAACAAAAAATATTTTAACGCTGCTTCATTACTCTTAAGATTACGCTTATCACTTCCGGTGAGTATATACAAGGGAATTGAAATTACTTCGATCCCTAGAAAAAGAATTAATAAGGAGGCATAGCCCGTAACCATGAATAATCCTGCGCAGATAAAAAAGAGTAAGGCCAGGTAATCGGCATAATGAGGACCCACTTTTTCCATAGTTCGTCCACTTAACAAGAGATAAAAGAAAAGTGAAGCCAGCATGATTGCATTCATCACCAATGCATATCGATCAAAACGAAGCATCCCCTTCACATCAATTTCAAAAAGCAACCACCCATTGATCTCTGCCAGATTTAGGATGAACAAAATTGCCAATCCTATCAAGGCCAACATATGTATCAGTGATTTATTTTTTATAAACACACTGCTGAGCATTAATAAAACTCCAAGTATTGCAGATATAAGTAACGCGTTCATAGTGGATGCTTAGGATTTGCGAAATAAGGAGGTTATATCAGTTTGGCTAAATAATTCTTTAGAAAAATCAGCCGTCATATCTAAGAGAGGTTGAGGATATACCCCAAAGAATAAAATTAAACCCACAATAACACTTAATGCCATCACTTCATGTGACTCCAACTGAATGGGCTTATTCGTGATCGTATTAGGTTCGCCATAAAATATGGCTCGTATCATTTTGAGCGTGTAAACAGCAGAAAGGATAATACCCAATCCTCCCACAGTCGCAAAAACCCAATAATAATTAGAGGGAGTTGCTAAAATGCCATTGAAAAGAAGAAATTCTCCTACAAATGCATTGGTAAGCGGTAGCGCAATATTAGCCAGCGCAATGATCACAAAGAAAATGGTCAGCGTAGGAGATTGTTGGGCTATGCCACCGAGCGAATCAAGGGACCGAGTTCCTGTTTTACGTTCAATAATATCAGCAAGAATCCACATGCCAAGAATATTGATACCATGGGTGAACAACTGTAGCAGGAGACCTTGATAGGCCATATTGTTTAATGCAAAGGCTCCCGCCGTCATCAGCCCAATATGTGCAATGGAAGAATAGGCAATCAATCTTTTCAAATCAGACTGTTGCATAGCTAATAAGGATGCATATACAATACCTACAACCGCCAGCGACATGACCACATCACCCCACATATAAGATGCAATTGGGAATAGGGGCAATAGCCAACGTAATAATCCAAGAATACCCATCTTAACCATTACAGCACTTAGTATGGAGGTTACGGGAGTGGGCGATTCCTCATATGTATCCGGTTGCCAAGTATGAAAAGGAAACACGGGAAGCTTAATAGCAAAGGCAATAAAGAAAAGCCAGAACATCCAAGATTGCTGCTCGTTACTTAATCTGATTTTCTTGATACTTTCTAGCGCAAATGAATGATCGGCTGTTTTAGACTGTAAATACAAAATACCAATCAGCATGAACACAGATCCTAAAAACGTATAGATGAAGAATTTGAACGTAACCGGAATTCGCTTAGCTCCACCCCACTGAGAAGCTAGAAAATACATGGGTATTAAAGCCAGCTCCCAGAAGAAGTAAAACAGCAAGGAATCTATGGATAGAAAAACACCAAGCATACCCACCTGCGCCAACAACAACCAACCAAAAAATGCAGCCGGTCTTTCAATGGTTCGACCCTTTAGATACCAAAATAGTAAGAAATAAGAAATAGAAGTGAGCAAACTAAGCATAGTACCCAAGCCATCCATTTGCAAGGAGAAAGAACTACCCAGTGAGGTTAACCAGGGTGCAGAAAAAGTAAGCATCTCGGGTGTATTCCAATAAAAGAGACGGGCTCCCATGACCAGTAATGATGCAAAGGAAACCTGAAGTGCCGCAGCAGAAGCAAACCGATGGTCTCCCTTATATAAAAAGAGAAAACAGGCGCCAATCAACGGAATCAAGAGTAATAATAGAACAACCATATTTTTTACGTCTTACGCTTTTACTTTCTGATAAAAAATTGAACCAAAAGAACTCCCACCATGGCGAGCACCATCAACAACACATAACTTCCAATCTGCCCACTTTGCAAAAACCGTATTTGTCTTCCGGCTAATTGCACTGTTTTGCCAGCCCCGTTGACCAATGCATCGATAAAGCGAGGCTCAATCCATTCCTTTAACAAACGGCCGATATAAGAAATAGGCCTTACCACTAATCGGTCATACAGTTCATCCACATACCATTTATTTTCAAAAAACTGTAATAGTCCTTTTGATTCTTTCTCAGTGTAATTGCGAAAAAGAAACCAGGCAAATCCAATAGTAAGTAATACCCCTCCCACAGAAAGAGACATCAACATCCATTCTGTGGCATGAGACACTTCGTGCGTGGAGGAACTCAAAACGGGGGCCAAGAAAGAACCTAACCAATCTGCCTCATGCATTAATACAGCAGGTATACCAATCCATCCACCCACCACAGAGAGCAATGCCAATACTATAAGCGGGATGGTCATTAAGGCAGGGCTCTCATGCAAATGCGCTTGTTGTTCGGCTGTACCTCGAAATGAACCATGAAAAGTCAAGAATAACAAACGAAACATATAGAATGCAGTCAAAAAAGCAGTAAACAAAGCAACTCCATATTGGAGTGGCTGATGCAGGAAGGTACTCAAGAGGATAGCATCCTTAGAGAAAAATCCACTCAATGGAGGAAGTCCTGCAATAGCGAGACATCCAATTAAGAAGGAAACATAAGTAACCTTCAACTTACCAGAGAGTCCGCCCATTTTACGAATATCTTGTTCGCCCCCCATAGCATGGATAACACTACCACTGCCCAAGAATAAAAGCGCTTTGAAAAAAGCATGCGTAAGCACATGAAATACGGCAGCAATATAAGCGCCACTTCCAAGTGCAAGAAACATAAAACCTAACTGACTGACTGTTGAGTAAGCCAGTACTTTTTTGATATCATACTGACGTAAAGC
>SXWI01000033.1 GCA_005791465.1 Bacteroidota bacterium
CACTATTTATAATTATACCTTGACAATCTCATCTAAACTTCCTGCGGTAGGCACTACCATTTTTGCTACGATGAGCGCTTTAGCGGCGCAACATAAGGCCGTTAATCTGGGACAAGGGTTCCCTGATTTCCCTATGAATGCGGACCTGATTGATTTGGTTGCAAAAGCCATGCGGGAAAATCATAATCAGTATGCACCCATGCCAGGTTGGATGCCCTTGCGTGAGGCCATTTCTGAAAAAATAAAATTCTTGTATGGAACAACGATTGACCCTGATGCATCCATTACCATTACCCCTGGGGGTACTTACGCAATTTATTCTGCATTAACTGCTGTTTTGCATCCAGGAGATGAAGTGATCTTATTTGAGCCCGCCTATGACAGTTATATTCCCAATATTGAAGTGAACGGGGGTATTGCTGTTCGTTTGCCATTGGTTTATCCGGATTATCGAATTGATTGGGTAGCGGTCCGTGCAGCGATCACTCCTCGCACCAAAGTGATATTTATTAATTCCCCGCACAATCCAACTGGAGCCGTGTTGGGTCCTTCTGATATTGAAGAATTAAGAAAGATTGTTGCTAATACTTCTATTTTAATTCTCAGTGATGAAGTGTATGAGCATTTGATCTTTGATAATATTCCCCACCAAAGTATATTACGTTATCCGGATTTACTGGAACGTAGTTTTGTTTGTTTCTCTTTTGGTAAAGTATATAACTGCACGGGATGGAAGTTGGGCTATTGTGTAGCACCTCCATCGCTGATGAAGGAGTTTAGAAAAATTCATCAGTTCAATGCATTTAGTTGTTTCACGCCTACACAGGTTGCATTAGCGGAGTTTTTAAAAAACAAGGAAGCCTATTTGAGCTTGGGTGCTTTTATGCAAGAAAGGAGAGATTACTTTATAGAATTGATGCAACCGACACGATTTGAATTATTGCCCAGTCATGGAAGTTATTTTATCTGTGCCCGTTATAATCAAATCAGCGAAGAAGGAGACTTAGCTTTTGCCACTCGACTCACCAAAGAGGCGGGTGTAACTACCATTCCTGTTTCTGCTTTCTATGCAGACGGCAAAGATGATCATGTCATCCGCTTTTGTTTTGCGAAGAAAAAAGAAACGCTGGAACAGGCAGTAGAAAGACTTTTGCGTTATTAGTAATTGATTACTTGTTCTTCAATCATAGAAGGTATTTCTCTCCAATCATATTCCTGATTGCGAAGTTGTGGCTCAAAGCCTGCTTCACGAATAGCTTCCTGAATTGTTTTGTAGGTAAATCGGTGTGGTGCGCCTGCTGCACTTACTACATTTTCCTCGATCATGATCGATCCATAATCATTAGCACCCGCATGTAAACAAACTCCTGCTGTTTCTTTACCAACTGTCAACCAACTAGCCTGAATATTTTTAACGTTAGGGAGCATAATTCTACTGATGGCAATCATTCGAATATACTCTTCTTTAGTGGTTAGGTTTTGCACCCCTCGTATCTCTGCTAATAAGGTATCTACATCCTGAAAAGTCCAGGGAATAAAAGCTAAAAATCCTTTTGCAGTTTCGGGTTTACGCGCCTGTACTTCACGAATCTTTATCAAGTGTTCAAATCGTTCTTCTAATGTTTCTACGTGACCAAACATCATAGTGGCCGAAGTAGTGATATGTAGTTTATGTGCTTCGTGCATGACGTCAAGCCATTCTTGTGCCCCACATTTTCCATTTGATACTAGTCGACGAACACGATCTACCAGAATTTCTGCACCCGCGCCAGGTAAGGAATCCAACCCAGCTTCCTGAAGTGTTTTCAGGACTTCGTGGTGTGTGCTTTTTTCAAGTTTAGTAATATGCGCAATCTCGGGAGGGCCCAATGCGTGAAGTCGAATATCTGGGAATTCTGCTTTAATTGCTTTGAAAGTGTCTACATAAAATTGTAACCCCAATTTTGGATGATGCCCACCTTGTAAGAGTAATTGATCGCCGCCAAACCGAATGGTCTCTTTAATTTTTTGCCGATAAGTGTCCATATCGGTGATATAGGATTCCGGATGTCCGGGAATGCGGTAGAAATTACAAAACTTGCAATTAGCAATACAAACATTGGTGGTGTTCACATTACGGTCAATCTGCCAGGTCACTTTACCATGTGGAACCTGAATTTTTCTGAGTTCGTCGGCCACATACATCAAATCAGCCAAAGGCGCCTGCTTGAATAAGTGCAAACCCTCTTCCTGACTCAGTGACTCAAATTGTAAGGCACGATGTAATAACTGATCTGTTAACATGACCGCAAAGTTACATCTCTTCCTCCAAGAAAGACTGCCGAACAGTTACCTTTGCCACTTCATGATAACATTTGATCGATTTACACTTTCCAACGGACTTCGTGTGTTGGTGCACACGGACGTTTCCACTCCCATGGCGGTAGTGAATGTTCTCTATGATGTGGGGGCCCGCGACGAAGATCCTGATCAAACGGGATTTGCTCATTTATTTGAACATCTGATGTTTGGGGGATCTCTTCATATCCCTGATTATGACGAACCCTTGCAATTAGCAGGGGGAGAGAACAACGCTTATACAACCAACGATCTTACTAATTATTATATACAGTTACCCGCAGATAATTTGGAAACTGCATTTTGGTTGGAAAGCGATCGAATGCTTTCCTTGGCATTTAGTGAAAAAAGTTTAGCGGTGCAACGCAAAGTAGTTTGTGAAGAATTCAAAGAACATTATTTAAATAAGCCCTACGGAGATGTCTGGAGTCATATGCGCAGTTTGGCTTATCAGGTCCATCCTTATCGTTGGATGACTATTGGGCTTGAATTGGCGCATATTGAACAAGCGCGCTTACAACAAGTAAAAGATTTTTTCTTTAAACACTATACCCCTTGTAATGCAATTTTAGTGGTGGCAGGTAATGTGCATCTTGCACAGGTTCGTGCATTGGCGGAAAAATGGTTTGGTCCTATTCCCGCAGGGACACGCTATCAACGCAAATTGCCTGTTGAACCAACGCAAACCGCTCCGCGTTATAAGATGATACAAGCACCCGTTCCGTTGGATCTTCTTTGTAAGACCTGGCATATGACCGATCGATTGGGAACAGCTTATCATGCTACAGATTTGCTAACGGATATGTTAGGGGGCAGCGCCTCTTCTCGTTTGCACCAGCAATTGGTTAAAGAGCAAAAATTATTTGTGCATATTGATTGTTATCATTTTGGGAGTAGTGATCCTGGCTTGGTAACTATTGAAGGAAAGCTTGTGGAAGGAGTAAGTATGGAA
>SXWI01000158.1 GCA_005791465.1 Bacteroidota bacterium
ACCGTGCATTGATGGGATCAAACATGCAACGTCAGGCTGTGCCGCTACTTCGCCCAGATGTTCCTGTAGTAGGAACTGGCTTTGAAGGAAAGGCTGCTCGTGACGCGAGAATTCAAATTCATGCTGAAGGAAATGGATTAATTGAATTTGTGGATGCTAACGAAATTCATGTTCGTTATGAGCGTGATG
This sequence comes from Bacteroidota bacterium, assembly GCA_005791465.1. Lineage (GTDB taxonomy): Bacteria > Bacteroidota > Bacteroidia > Chitinophagales > Chitinophagaceae > JJ008. The sequence goes on from SXWI01000158.1 coordinate 190, forward strand.
CCAGCGAAAAGTTGGTCAGCTTCGAAGATGATTTACGTATTTACAAGCTCACTAAGTTCATCAAGACTAACCAAGAGACTTGTATCAACCTTCGCCCGGCTGTGAAGAAGGGACAGAAAATTAAGAAAGGAGATTTCCTTACAGAGGGATATGCTACACAAAATGGTGAACTCGCACTGGGTAAAAACCTTAAAGTTGCTTTCATGCCTTGGAAGGGTTACAACTTCGAGGATGCCATTGTTATCAGTGAGCGTGTGGTGAAAGAAGATCTATTTACATCTGTTCACATTTCTGAATACGAATTGGAAGTTCGTGATACTAAATTGGGTGAAGAAGAATTGACGCCAGATATTCCAAACGTATCTGAAGAAGCTACAAAAGATTTGGATGAAAATGGTATAATTCGTATTGGTGCGCAGGTGAAGGAAGGAGATATTTTGATTGGTAAAATCACTCCAAAGGGTGAGAGTGATCCTACTCCTGAAGAAAAATTATTGCGTGCCATCTTTGGTGACAAGGCTGGTGATGCTAAAGATGCTTCCTTGAAAGCTCCCAATGGAGTGGAAGGGGTTGTGATTGGCAAAAAATTATTCCAGCGTGCCAAAAAAGATAAGAACGCAAAAGTGCGTGAAAAAGCATCGCTTGAAAAACTAGAGAAGCAGCATGAAAAGAACGAAAATGATCTGAAGGAAGTTCTGCTTGAAAAGGTAGGAGCTCTTTTGAAAGATCATTCATCTGCAGGCGTGAGCAATAACTTTGGTGAAGTACAGATTCCAAAAGGATCCAAGTTTTCCGATAAGAGTTTGCGTTCTCTTGATTATGCCAACGTCAACCCATTGGGATGGACTGGTGATAAGAAAACAGATGATCGCATCAATACGTTGCTGCATAACTACAGTATCAAGTTTAATGAGGAGTTGGGACGTTACAAGCGTGAAAAATTCAACATCAGCATTGGTGATGAATTGCCAGCTGGTGTATTAAAACTTGCTAAGGTTTATCTGGCTGTTAAACGTAAGTTGAAGGTTGGAGATAAAATGGCAGGTCGTCACGGTAACAAGGGTATTGTTGCGAAGATTGTTCGTCATGAGGACATGCCATTCCTAGAAGATGGAACACCAGTTGATATAGTGCTGAATCCTCTTGGGGTACCTAGCCGTATGAATCTCGGTCAGATCTATGAAACAATTCTTGGATGGACTGGGGAGAAGTTAGGTCTCAAATTCGCGACACCAATTTTTGATGGTGCTACCGTGGAAGAGATTGGTTCTTACTGTCAGCAGGCTGGTATACCTATGTTTGGTCACACCTACCTCTATGATGGTGAAACCGGTGAACGCTTTGACCAAAAAGCAACCGTTGGTATCATTTACATGATCAAGTTGCATCACATGGTTGATGATAAGATGCACGCTCGTTCTATTGGGCCATACAGTCTTATTACTCAACAACCGTTGGGTGGTAAAGCACAGTTTGGAGGTCAGCGATTTGGTGAGATGGAAGTATGGGCCTTGGAAGCCTACGGTGCCTCTAACATTCTGCAGGAATTGCTTACTATCAAGAGTGACGATATCATTGGAAGAGCTAAGACGTACGAAGCGCTGGTTAAAGGAGACAATGTTCCCCGCGCCGGTGTTCCTGAATCCTTCAATGTATTGGTGCATGAATTGAGAGGACTGGGACTAGACTTGCAGTTTGATTGATCCTAAACCATCATTTGATAACTACTTAACCGATCTATAGATCATGGCTATAAAAAAAGAAAACCGTCCGAAATCCGCCTTCTCCAAGATCACCATTGGTCTTGCTTCACCAGATAATATTCTGGAGAGAAGCTTTGGTGAAATTTTAAAGCCGGAAACTATTAACTACCGCACGTATAAGCCTGAACGTGATGGTCTTTTCTGTGAGCGTATATTCGGTCCTGTAAAGGATTACGAATGTGCTTGCGGAAAGTATAAGCGTATCCGTTATAAGGGTATTGTTTGTGACCGTTGTGGTGTGGAGGTAACTGAGAAAAAAGTACGTCGTGAAAGAATGGGGCATATCAAACTGGTTGTCCCTGTAGTGCATATTTGGTATTTCAAATCCCTTCCTAACAAAATCGGTTATTTGCTGGGAACTAGCTCTAAGAAATTAGAGTCTATTGTTTACTATGAGCGTTATGTAGTAATTCAGCCAGGTATTCGTGAAGAAAAAGGACAACGTGTAGCTGATCTGCTAACTGAAGAGGAATATCTGGATATTTTAGAAACGCTTCCCAAAGAAAATCAGTATCTCCCTGATGATGATCCACAAAAGTTCATCGCTAAAATGGGAGCAGAAGCGGTCAATGATCTTTTAGCGCGTATTGATCTAGATCAATTATCATTTGATTTGCGCAATGCTGCAGCGAATGAAACATCACAACAACGTAAAGCAGATGCGCTGAAACGCCTTAGTGTTGTAGAAGCATTCCGTGATGCTAATCAGCGCATTACCAATCGTCCTGAGTGGATGGTAATGCAGTACATTCCTGTAATTCCGCCTGAACTTCGTCCGCTAGTTCCACTGGATGGTGGTCGTTTTGCTTCATCGGATCTGAATGATTTATATCGTCGTGTTATTATTCGTAATAATCGTCTGAAGCGTTTGTTGGAAATCAAAGCTCCTGAAGTAATCCTCCGTAATGAAAAGAGGATGCTGCAGGAAGCTGTTGACTCTTTGTTTGATAATAGCCGTAAGTCCAATGCTGTTAAAGCTGAAGGTGGACGTGCCTTGAAATCCTTGAGTGATGTATTGAAAGGAAAGCAAGGTCGTTTCCGTCAGAATCTTTTGGGTAAGCGTGTGGACTATTCAGGGCGTTCTGTAATTGTGGTAGGACCTGAACTGAAATTGCATGAGTGCGGTCTTCCAAAAGATATGGCGGCCGAATTATTTAAGCCATTTATCATTCGTAAGTTAATCGAAAGAGGAATTGTTAAGACGGTGAAGTCTGCCCGAAAACTGGTAGACAAAAAAGAAGCAGTTATTTGGGATATTCTTGAAAATATTTTGAAAGGGCATCCCGTTATGTTGAATCGTGCCCCCACACTACACCGTCTTTCTATTCAGGCATTTCAACCTAAATTAATTGAAGGAAAGGCTATTCAATTACATCCGCTGGTTACATCGGCCTTTAACGCTGACTTTGATGGTGACCAAATGGCGGTTCACGTTCCATTGAGTCATGCAGCTATTCTGGAAGCCCAGTTGTTAATGCTGGCCTCTCATAATATCCTGAACCCACAGAACGGTACGCCAATCACACTTCCTTCTCAGGACATGGTGTTGGGTCTTTATTACATTACTAAAGGAAAGCGTACAACTGATAAGGAGAAAATGAAAGGAGAAGGGAAGGCCTTCTACTCAAGTGAAGAAGTGATTATTGCCTATAACGAAGGTAAGATTGACTTGCATGCGTGGATCAAGGTTAAAGCTAATGTTCTCACCGAAAGTGGTCAACTAGAAAAGAAGCTTATCGAAACAACGGTAGGACGAGTGTTGTTTAATCAACATGTTCCTGCTGAAGTAGGCTTTGTGAATGCATTACTTACTAAGAAGAACTTGCGTGAAATCATTGGAGACATTATTAACATTACCAATGTGCCCAAAACTGCCAAGTTCCTTGATGATATTAAGCAGCTTGGATTCCGCACCGCCTTTAAAGGTGGACTTTCTTTCAATATTAACGACTTGATCATCCCTGATGTCAAGGAAGAATTGTTGGAGAATGCCAAGAATGAGGTTGAAGAGGTTTGGGAGAGTTACAATATGGGTCTAATTACTAATAACGAACGTTATAACCAGATTGTAGACATTTGGAGCCGTGTTGATACACGTATTACTGAAACGTTGATTAAAGAGTTGAGCAACGACAAGCAAGGCTTTAACCCTGTATACATGATGTTGGATTCCGGAGCCCGTGGTTCTAAGCAGCAGATTAAACAGCTGGCTGGTATCCGCGGATTGATGGCTAAGCCACGTAAATCCGGATCTACCGGTAGCGAGATCATTGAGAATCCTATTCTTTCCAACTTTAAAGGAGGATTGAATGTATTGGATTATTTTATCTCTACACACGGTGCTCGCAAAGGTCTTGCCGATACAGCCCTTAAGACAGCTGATGCTGGTTATCTGACTCGTCGTCTGGTGGATGTTGCTCAGGATGTTGTGATTACCGAAGAGGATTGCGGTACACTACGTGGTATTGCAACAACTGCCTTGAAGGATAATGAGGACATTATTGAGCCACTAAGTGATCGTATTGAAGGACGTACTTCTTTACATAATGTTTATGATCCAGTATCTGAGAAATTGATTGTAGCTGCCGGTGAGCAAATCACTGAAAAGTTAGCAAAACAAATAGAAGAAGCTGGCGTCGAGACTGTCGAAATTCGTTCAGTGCTGACTTGCGAAAGCAAGCGTGGTGTTTGTGTGAAGTGTTATGGACGAAATCTGGCTTCTGGAATCACAGCTCAGAAAGGCGATGCTGTAGGTATTATTGCTGCGCAGTCTATTGGCGAGCCTGGTACACAGTTGACCTTGCGTACTTTCCACGTGGGTGGTGTGGCTGGTTCAGCTTCAGTTGAATCAACCTTGGCTGCTAAATTTGACGGAACAATTCAGTTTGACGGACTCCGTACCGTTTCCATAGCTAACAATGATGGAGTTAAATCCCAGGTTGTAATTGGTCGTACCGGTGAAGTTCGTATTGTTGATGCCAAAGCAGATCGACTCTTAATTACCAATAACATTCCATATGGTGCTACCCTCAATGTAAAGAATGGCCAGAAAGTTGCTAAAGGTGATGTGATCTGTACATGGGATCCATTTAACAACGTAATTCTTTCTGAAATTGATGGTAAGATCAAGTTTGAAAATGTGATCGATGGGGTTACTTATCGCGAGGAATCAGATGAGCAAACTGGTCACCGTGAGAAAGTAGTTATTGAAACGCGTGATAAAACTAAGATCCCATCAATACTGGTAGAGGGTAAAGACAAGAAGTCTTATAACCTACCTACCGGAAGCCATATTATCATTGATGAAGGTGATGATGTTAAAGCAGGACAGGTTATTGTAAAGATTCCTCGTATCCTTGGAAAACTCCGTGATATTACGGGAGGTCTTCCACGTGTTACAGAACTCTTTGAGGCTCGTAATCCTGGTAACCCCGCCGTTGTTACTGAAATCGATGGGGTAGTGATGATGGGTGCAGTGAAACGCGGTAACCGTGAGATCACCATTGAGGCAAAAGACGGTGTTCAAAAGAAATACCTTGTTCCTCTAACACGTCAAATCCTTGCACAGGATGGTGACTTTGTCAAGGCTGGTACACCACTTTCTGATGGTCAGATTGCACCATTTGATATCTTATCTATCAAAGGTCCATTTGCAGTACAGGAGTATGTAGTAAATGAAATTCAGGAAGTATATCGACTCCAAGGTGTTAGAATTAATGACAAGCATATCGAAGTAATCGTTCGCCAGATGATGCGTAAGGTAAATATTGTAGATCCAGGTGATACAAAATTCCTCGAGGATGACTTAGTGGATAAGTTTGAATTTGTAGAGGAGAATGATTACATCTTCGATAAAAAGGTTGTAACTGAACCTGGTGATAGTACTAAGCTACGCGCAGGACAGATCGTGAACCTGAGAGAACTACGTGAGGAAAACTCTATCCTTCGTCGTTCTGACAAGAAAGTGGTGGATTATCGCGATGCGAAGCCGGCTACTTCCTCTCCGACACTCTTGGGTATCACAAAAGCTTCTCTAGGCGTACAGAGCTGGATCTCTGCTGCTTCTTTCCAGGAGACCACCAAAGTGCTTTCCACTGCCGCAATAAACGGGAAAACTGACGAAATGCTCGGTCTCAAGGAGAATGTTATCACGGGTCATCCGATACCGGCCGGTACTGGTTTGCGCGAGTTCGAGCGCATGATTGTGGGAAGCAAAGAGGAATACGAGTTGCTTCAGACAACCCGGGAGGCAATGGCCTTTGATGAAGAAGAGTAAAATGCTAATTAGTAAAGGCCGTTTCTTCAGAAGCGGCCTTTTTTTTAATTCAAACATCTTGGAAAAATTGTAGAGATACTTAACTTCAAAAAAAAATTAAATGAATAGAAGTTTTATAATCTGGAATGTAGTGTTAACAGCAGGTTTGCTTTTTTTAGGAGTCAGTTATTTTAGCAGTGGTGGAAAGGCCCGTACGCTGAAAGCGGATGCTCCTGGAACTTTTAGTATGGCTTATTTTGAAATGGATTCTATCGAGACCAATTTCAATCTGGTAAAGGAGCTCAAGGAGGAACTGTCTAAAAAAGAGCAATCCATGGAGCAGGAGATGCAGAAGATGGCGGGTAATGCGCAACAACGGTATAATTACTATCAACAACAAGCCAGTACCGGATTGATGAATGAAAGCCAAAGTGAGGCCGCGGGCAGAGAGTTGAGGAATTTGGAGGAGCAGATGAAGAACAGAAAGCAAGCATTAGACGCAGAATATGGAGATTTTGTAATGCGTCGTCAGAATGAAATTAAATCTAAGATAGAAGCGTATTTGCAGGAGTTTAATAAAAGTCACAGTTATACCTATATTGTCTCCTATGAACAAGGTCTATTCTATTATAAAGATTCTGTTAACAACATCACGGCAGATCTAATTAAAGGGTTGAACGAACGCTATAAGCCTTCTTCCAAGTAATAGTCGCATGAATGCAACAGTTTGCAATACAATTTTCAATAAGGCAATACAAAATTATCATTTGATTGATCTGGTTGATGCGCAATTGATCAACCCTTACTTAGCTGACACTGTAGAAGCACTACTTTATCAAAAATGTTGGGTGGATACTGTACAGTGGCATTTAGAAGATTTGGTAAGAGACCCCTCTATCGATCCAGTGGAGGGGCTGAAACTAAAACGAAGGATTGATCACTCCAATCAGCTCAGAACGGATCTGGTTGAGCAAATTGATGATTTTTTGTTAACCCAATTTGGTGTGGTTCAATTTGGTATAGATGCCCGTGTTAATACTGAGAGTCCAGCATGGGCAATCGATCGACTTTCCATTCTAGCCCTCAAGATCTATCATATGGAAGGCGAAGTAAATCGAAAAGAGGCTACTCCGGCTCATCAACAGCGTTGTGCAGCTAAATTATCTGTTTTGGTAGAGCAGCAACAGGATCTGTCTTTGTCAATTGACCAACTGATTGAGTCTATTAAGTCTGGTCTTGTTCGTATGAAAGTTTACAGGCAGATGAAGATGTATAATGATGCCACACTCAATCCAGTTTTGTACCAGCAAAAATCATGAGATTTACAGCTAGAAACACTATTCTGGTAATCCGTTTTTCATCCATGGGGGATGTAGCTATGACGGTTCCAGTGCTACGTAATTTGTTACTGCAGCATTCATCGCTGCATGTGATTATGTTGTCTCAACAAAATGTTTCATCCCTTTTCAATGGAATAGACCGATTGAGGTTTATTGGCGCCGATTTTAAGGGTGAACATAAAGGTTTGCTAGGGCTATGGAGATTATTTAAGTCTGTGTATAGGGAAACAGGATCTATCCCGGTTGCCGATTTGCATGGGGTCTTGCGAAGTACAATTTTGTCTTTCTTTTTTAAGATGCATGGATCTATGGTTCGATCCATTGATAAGGGTAGAGATGAAAAGCGAGTTTTGACAAGAAGAAAACAAAAGATTATAAAACCATTGATTCCTACATTTGACCGCTATAAACAGGTTTTTAATTTATTGGGCTATAGTATTCAACTTGAGAATGTTCCCTTTGCTAAAAAACCAACTAGTAATTCGACGTTTCAAATAGGCTTTGCCCCTTTTGCTAAACATACAGGGAAGTCACTTCCTGTTCCAATCGCAAAACAATTTATTAAAAGCTTATTAGAATCAGTTCCATGCAAGTTGTTTCTTTTTGGAGCATCCGGTCAGGAAGCTGCACAATTAGCAAGTTGGGAGCAAGAATTTCCTGCAACAAAAAATATGGCTGGCCAACTCGAGCTAAATAAAGAGCTTCAAGTAATTTCTAATTTGGACTTGATGATCACGATGGACTCTGCTAATATGCACTTGGCTTCCCTGGTCAATACACCTGTAATTTCTATTTGGGGCGCTACACATCCTTTTGCAGGTTTTCTCGGATGGGGACAGTCCTTTGAAAATGTTGTTCAAGCTGATTTGTCTTGTCGGCCTTGCTCTGTATTTGGAAATAAAACCTGTTTCAGAGGTGATTATGCTTGTTTGCAAGAGATACAGCCAGAACAAATTGTCCAACGAGTTCGCGCCTATCTTTGTATATCATGAGGAAGCATGCTGTTATAGTTGCTGGAGGCACGGGCGTGAGAATGGGAACTTCACAGCCCAAGCAGTTTTTAGAAATTGCCGGAGAGCCTGTTATCGTGCATACACTTCGTGCCTTTATGCTAGCCTTTCCTGATATCCAATTAACGGTGGTCTTGCCACAAAACTTCATAGAGGAGGGTGCCAACTTGATCACAAGTAAGTTTAATTATCCAGTAGAAATTGTTGGTGGGGGTGAAACACGTTTTCATTCAGTGCAGAACGGTCTTGCCACTGTGAAAGAAGAAGCTGTAGTCTTTGTGCATGATGCTGTTCGTTGTCTGGTGAGTGCAGCGTTGATTCGATCTTGTTATGAGGAGGCATTAATTACAGGAAGTGCAGTCCCCGTTTTAACCTCTCGGGATAGTATTCGATTTATGGAACAGGGGGAGCATCGGGTCTTGAATCGAGAGCAGGTTTTATTGGTGCAAACACCACAGGTATTTCTTTCCAGCTGTATCCTTCCTGCTTTTCAAGTTCCTTATGATTCATCATTTACAGACGAAGCAACCGTGGTGGAGAAAGCAGGGTACACAATTAAATTAGTTCAAGGGGAGGAGTCAAATATAAAAATTACCCGACCTGTAGATTTACTAATTGCTGCAGAGTGGATGCAGGAAAAGAATAGGATTAAAGACGAACCAGCTGCTGATTGATCTTTTCAATTATTTGATGCGCTACATCCATCGCTAACATTCCATCAGTTTCAGAGACCATTGGGCGTGAATTTTCAAGGATGGTGTCTCTAAATGAAATGAGCTCAGATTGTATGGCATTGATAGCGGGAATTTCTGGACTGGAAATAGCAATAGTTTTTACACCGGCATGCGTCTCGATATCAAAGGTGAATGCATTTTCCTCTTCTTCTTCACCTTTTAGTTTAATCACCTCTGTTTTTTTATCCAGAAAATCTATACCGATATAGGCATCTTTTTGAAACAGTCGAATTTTGCGCATTTTTTTCATTGAAATACGGCTGCTAGTCAAGTTGGCAACACAACCGTTATGAAACTCTATGCGGGCGTTAGCAATGTCAGGGGTATCCGTTAATACGGCAACCCCGCTTGCTGAAATTTGTTTTATATCACTTTTAACGAGACTTAGAATGATATCGATATCGTGGATCATTAAATCCAAAATCACACTTACCTCAGTGCCTCTTGGATTGAATTGCGCTAAACGATGTACCTCGATAAACAAGGGTTGTAAGGAAAGGTCTTTAACGGCCAAATAAGCCGGGTTAAATCGTTCCACATGTCCTACTTGCAACTTGACACCAGACTCTCTGGTTAGTGCAACAATCATTCTCGCTTCTTCCAAGGAAGCAGCCAATGGTTTTTCTACAAACACATGTTTTCCCTTGCGAATTGCTTTTTCACACCAAACTAGGTGATGGTTGGTAGGGGCCGTAATGTCAATTGCATCACAAGCGTCAATAAGTTCTTCCCCCGTTACAAAAGAGGGTATGGAGAACTCTTTGGAAATAGATGCAGCTGTTTCAGGATTGGGGTCATAAAACCCTATCAATTCAACTTGCTCAATTTCTTTCCAATTAGCAAGGTGAATTTTTCCTAAATAGCCCGCTCCAATAAGTCCAATCTTGAGGTGTGTGCCCATGGGTTTAAAATAAAAACCCCGGTATCTTTCTACCGGGGTTGTCCAGTTTTTGCGGACCGGACGGGACTCGAACCCGCGACCTCC
>SXWI01000159.1 GCA_005791465.1 Bacteroidota bacterium
CATACTATGGCAATCAAGATTACTGAAGAATGTATCAATTGCGGTGCCTGTGAGCCAGAATGTCCAAACAATGCCATTTACGAAGGCGGCGTAGAATGGGCAATTGCAGATGGCACCACCGTAAAGGGGGGCTTTACCTTGGTGGACGGCAGTATAATTGATGCTGGCCATAAAAATGCGCCCATCGCTACCGAAACATATTACATATCACCCAACAAGTGTACTGAGTGTCAGGGATTCCATGAGGAGCCGCAATGTGCTGCTGTTTGTCCGGTAGATTGTTGCGTACCTGACGAGCTATACCGGGAAACGGTAGAAGAACTGCTTAGCAAGAAAGACAAACTTCATATCTAATCAGCAGTATGTCCCTTAAGCATATTGCGCTCGTAACAGGCGGGTATTCTGGAGAAGCCGTCATTTCCTATCGTACTGCCCGAACTATTCAGCAACAACTCGATCCCTCCAATTATCAAACTTATTGGATTGATATCACCACAGCAGGCTGGTTTTATGAAGATGAAAAGAAACATCGGTGGCCCGTTGATAAAAACAACTTTACCGTAACACTTCCAGATAGAAAACTGGAATTTGATGTTGTATTTATTGCATTGCACGGAACTCCTGGTGAGGATGGAAAGTTGCAGGGGTATTTTGATATGCTTGGAATGTCCTATACCAGTTGTAATGCGTTGACTTCTGCGATTACTTTTAATAAGCGAGTAGCAACTGCTGTTGCAGGCGCTGCTGGGATTCCTGTGGCAAAGTCCGTTTTATTAATCAGGGGTGAGATTGATGATTGGGAAAAATCGGCAAACAGCCTCAGATTTCCTGTTTTTGTTAAGCCTAATAATGGAGGCTCCAGTATTGGAATGTCTAAAGTAGATCAACCGGGAGAATCGCTTCGAAAAGCAGTTGTCAAAGCATTTCAAGAAGACGCACAGGTTTTAATTGAGGAGATGATTCAGGGACGTGAGTTTACTGTAGGTGTATTTAAGACCAACGGAGTTATAACTGTTTTGCCAATTACAGAGGTTAGCGTAAATCCTGAAATGTCCTTTTTTGATTTTGAAGCTAAATACCAAGGTAAGTCTAAAGAGACCACTCCAGCAGAAATTTCCGCTACATGGACTAATCAATTGTCAGCAATGGCTAAATTAGTCTATCAGACTTTTCAATGCAGAGGGGTTGTTCGCATTGATTTTATATATAACGAACAAGAACAGCGCCCATACATGCTCGAGTTAAACTCGGTACCCGGCCAAAGTGAGGCAAGTATAATTCCTCAACAAGTACAATCGATGGGGTGGACCTTATCAGCCTTCTATGATAAACTGGTACAGGAATGTTTAACAAATCAAAAAGGGTAGTACAATTCCATGTTTGATTTTATAACCAAGAAGCCGCTGTGGGTAAACCTGATTGCAAGTGTTGTTGTGGCGATTCTTTTATTTGGACTTTTTTTGCTTTCATTAGGTTGGCTGACTGATCATGGAAAAGCTGCAACCGTGCCCTCATTGACTGGCAAAAGTTTGGAGGAAGTTAAAAGAGTGCTTGACAGTACCGGGTTCGAATGGGAAGTGCAGGATTCTGTTTATGTGGATTCCATCTCGCCACTTCAAATTGTCAAGCAGTTTCCTGATGCGGATGAAGTTGTAAAAGCAAATAGAACAATTTTTCTAATTGTCAGGAGTGTTGAACCGCCACTTGTCGAAATGCCAAACTTAATTGGGTATAGTTTTAGGAATGCAGTGGTGGTTTTAAAGACGATGGATCTCAAAGTGGGTGATACCTTGTTCAGGCCTGATTTTGCCCGTAATGCCGTGTTGGAGCAAAGATTGAATGGTCAGCTTATCACTCCAGGAACCAAAATAAAAAAAGGGAGTAGTATTACCCTTGTGTTAGGAGATGGGATAGGGGATCAGCCTATACCGGTGCCTGCCCTTGTTGGCTTGAATTACCTTGAGGCAAAAGTATTACTTGATAGTGCGGGACTGTCTTTTGGGGCAATTGTTTTGGAGTCCGGAGTTCAGGACACGGCTTCAGCTTGGATTTACAAGCAAAGTCCCGAAACATTGGATGAGGATAAAGCAGTGCAAACAATTCGTCCCGGACAGCTGATCGATATTTGGTTGCAAGCTGTTCGTCCGCGTCTAGACTCCATCCGTTAGCCTATTTTACTTTTTAATATTTATGGTGAACATGTAATTTCTTCCTGCCATTGGGAAAAAGTAGTTTTCTGTTTCAACTAATCCTCCCAATAAATAGCTAAACGTGTAGCCATTTGGCTCGTATTTTGTATTGGTTAGGTTATTAACCTGTGCCATGAGCGTCACCTTGCTTAGTCCTTTTACTTGTAACGAGTAATTGATTCGAAGGTCTTGTACAAAAAAGGGGTCTAGTGATCTGTAAATAGTTGTGGTGTTGTCCAGATATTGTCTGCTAACATATCGACTAAAAAGAGATGCTTCAATTTTTTTCGTTGGAGTAATTCGAATAAAATGATTCAGGAGGGTAGCTGGAGAAAAGGCAAGCGTGGAGCGATCATAAAATTTTCTTATCTGTCCGCCATTGTCATAGTCATCAATAAATTCTTCCAGATCCTCTACGGTATTCCGACTCAGTGAAATATTACCACCAGTAGTGATCCATTTTTTTACAATGTATGAGGCCTCTATTTCTATGCCAAGTCTTCGACTTTTAGCCACGTTGGTGCGTGTGTATGCTCCAACATCATTGATTTTACCAGTTAGGATTAACTGATTTTTATATTGCATATCATAGAGGGTGATGGCAGTGGTCAGTTTTTTTGTTTTTTTCTCCAGGCCAAGTTCCAGGTCATTTAGCGTTTCTGGTTGTGGCTGGGTGGTGATACTCGCCTCAAAGTCGTCCCGATTTGGTTCTTTAGCACCTCTGCTAAAGGAAGCGTAAGCCTTCCACCCATCGTTGCGGTAGGTTACACCAACTTTTGGATTAAAGAAAGTATAATTGTTGTCAACAAAAAGCAATGGATTGTTTCTGAAACCGTTTATACTATACTGCACTTGTCGCACTTGTAAATCATAGAACAAATAAAAGGACTTGCCCAGTTTTGTTTGCTGTTTTACATAGACCGCACCTTCGGATTTAGCAGCATTGTTATTGTACCAGGTATGTGGGCTGTTTAATCTAGTTACGGAGGACCAAATCAATTTTCCGTAGTGATCCCCTTGGTATCGGGAGAGTGTGGTTCCAATAGTCCACTCTGAATTATTTTTTTGAATTTGAAGCGTGCTATTATTTCCGTAAAAGTAATTGTTCAACCATAGCTGTCGAATGAAGTCTGAATTCTCCACTGCAATTCCATTTTGAAATGGTGGGGTTAATCCATACTTGTTGAATCGTTCATCTGCTTTGTATTGTTCATAATATCCCTTGCCTCTGGTGAGAAAAAATGCAGTGCTGAATCGACCTTGTTTCTTTATATTTTTTTCCCAGAATAACTGATAATGTGTTTGATGATAGTTGTCTGTCTCGTTTTTATAAGGTAAGCCAGGGGCTTCGGTCCCAGCGTAGTTGATTGTCCTGTTTCCTTGTTGCAAATCATCCTCTCTCACTCCGTACCAGGCTTGGTATGTTTTTTCTTTTCCTGAAAAAATATAGAGTCGCAAAATTGAATTGCTATCCTTGCTATAGCCCGCTCCAACGTAAAATGAGCGTAGGTTGCTTTTGGCTCTGTCAATGAATCCATCGCTTACTATGGAAGAGAGACGACCTGAAAGATAGAATCCTTTATATTGTCCGGTACCAAATTGTAGGGTGTGTTTGCGGCTTCCGAAAGAACCGATACTATTATTAAATTCCAGATATTTTTCTTTTTCAGTTTCATCTGTGCTGATATTGACACTGGCTCCAAATGCTCCGGTGCCATTGGAGGAAGTGCCCACGCCCCGTTGGATTTGTATGCTGCTTGCTGAAGAGCTAAAGTCAGGAAGATTTACAAAAAAAGTGCCTTGACTTTCCGCATCATTAAAGGGGATCCCATTCAATGTGATATTGATTCGAGTAGCATCGGTTCCTCTTATCCGCATTCCCGTATATCCAATTCCATTTCCAGCATCTGAGTTTACAACAATTGAGGGGGTGTTATTAAGTATAAATGGGAGGTCAGCTCCTTGGTTAGCAAGCTGTATTTCCTTTTTTGATAAATTAGTTTTTGTGAATGGAGTGTTCTCTCCGGCACGCACGGCACGAATAGCAACCGGCGACAGCGTATAAAAGCTATCAATTGGAATACTGTCTTTTATGCTCCGATCTTGTGCATAAGAAATTTGGGTCATCAGGATCCCAATTGAAATAAAAAACCTCTTCATTTTTTTCGTTTTTTAATTAAAAAATGTAGAGGGAATGCAGCGTTGAAGAATGAATTTAGTTTCTTCCCTTCGCAGGCATTACCCTGACCAGGTTCAACGGGTTTAATCTCAGAATCTGATTGTTGAATCAGAAACACCCCGAAAACATGGAACAACTCTTTTAGCAAGATATTGTACTACACAAAATTATAAAAAACAACTGATTAGATACTTTGTTTGGAGGAAGGGCTAGAAAAAACTATATTTGCACCTCAGATCGCGAAGTAGAGCAGCGGTAGCTCGTTGGGCTCATAACCCAAAGGTCGGGAGTTCGATCCTCCCCTTCGCAACAAAGAGTCCGCCTCAGGCGGACTTTTTAGTTGGAAAACCGTCCACATGCGAGTTGGATTTGTAAACATACTAGGCTTCCCGAATGCTGGCAAAAGCACACTTCTCAATGCATTGATTGGGGAAAAGCTGGCTATTGTCTCTTCAAAGGTTCAGACAACAAGGCATCGCATCAAGGGAATTCTAAGCACCGCTGATTATCAGATTGTTTTTTCAGACACACCTGGCATTATTGAGCCTCAGTATAAATTACATGAGCGTATGATGGGCGCTGTGCGAAGTGCTTTGGAGGATGGTGATCTGGCGATGCTGCTGGTTGATCTTAAGCAAGATTGGCAACGCTGCGATCAGTTGTTTAGCTCGCTGAAGTTGAAAGTACCCGCTATTGTACTTTTAAATAAAATGGATGTAGTGAGTGCAGATAAAGTACAAGCGGCTCGTATGTTTTTTTCAGAAAAGTCATATTGTAAAAAAGTCATTGCCATTTCTGCAAAAAATGACAAAGTATCTACCTCATTAATGAATGAGATTTTGCCCTTCTTGCCGGAAGGCAATCCATTTTATGATACAGAACAGATCAGCGATTTGCAAACACGTTTTTTTGTAGGGGAAATTATCCGTGGAAAAATTTACGATAATATGGAGGAGGAAATACCCTATCATACAGCTGTGATGGTTAGAGAGTATAAAGAAAAGCCTGGCCTGGTTCGAATTCTCGCAGATATTATTGTAAATCGGGAAACCCAAAAAGGGATCATACTAGGTCAAAAAGGAGATACTATAAAGAAAATTGGATCGGATGCACGCAAGGATATTGAAGCTTTTGTACAAGAAAAAGTCTATTTGGAGCTTTTTGTAAAAGTGAGGCCTCGCTGGCGTGATAATGAATTATTTTTGAACGAATACGGATATTAATATGTCATTTACTGTTGCAATTGTTGGCAGACCTAACGTGGGGAAAAGCACGCTATTTAATCGCTTATTGGAGCAGCGTAAAGCTATTGTAGATGATATCTCTGGTGTTACCAGAGACCGTCAATATGGGGTTGCAGATTGGAATGGCAAGAGTTTTAACGTTATTGACACCGGTGGGTTTGTACAGGGTAGTGAGGATGTATTTGAAAGAGAAATAGCAAAGCAAGTTTTAGTAGCCCTTGAGGAGGCCAATGTTATTTTATTCATGGTTGATGCTGCAACGGGTCGCACCGATTTAGATGATGCCATGGTGCGTCTTCTTAGAAAAAGCACAAAACCGGTTTTTGTAGTGGTCAATAAGGTTGATAACAACGAGCGATTGCTAGAGGCTTCTGAGTTTTATTCACTAGGGCTTGAACATGTTTTTTTTATTGCTGCGGCTAGCGGAAGCGGCACTGGAGAAGTATTGGATGCAGTTACCGACTTGATGCCCGATGATCTTACTACGGGTGAGGATATTGAGAATAAGCTTCCAAAGTTTGCAATTATCGGACAGCCGAACACAGGGAAGTCGTCTTTATTGAATGCATTGGTAGGCCAGGAGCGTACCATTGTGAGCAATGTAGCAGGTACCACACGAGATACCATTCATACGCACTATAATTTATTTCAAAAGGAATTTATTCTGATCGATACAGCCGGTATTCGGCGTAAGGCTAAAGTCCATGAGGATCTCGAATTTTACTCAGTTATTAGGGCCATCAAGGCAATGGATGAGGCGGATGTTTGTTTGTTAATGTTAGATGCCGAAAAGGGTTTAACTGCCCAGGATTTAAATATTTACGGCTTGGCAGTAAAAAAAGGAAAGGGGATTGTGGTGTTAGTAAACAAATGGGATTTAATTGAGAAAGAAACCAATACGGCCGCTCAAACAGAGAAAGAACTTAGAAAGCGGTTGGCGCCTTTTAATGATGTACCCATTTTATTTGTTTCCGCTTTAGAGAAGGTCCGTATTCACAAGGCAATCGAAGCAGCCTTGCAAGTTTATGCCAGTCGTCAGCAAAAAATTTCAACCTCTGAGTTAAATGAAAAGATGTTGAAGGCAATCGAAGCCTACCATCCCCCAGTTGTAAGGGGCCATCCTATTAAAATCAAGTTTATAACTCAGCTGCCAACAGCTGTTCCAAGTTTTGCATTTTTCTGCAATTTTCCTGATGACATTAAAACACCTTACAAAAATTATCTTGAGAACCAGCTGCGGTCTCATTTTAATTTAACAGGCGTTCCCGTCCGACTTTTCTTTAGGAAAAAATAATTACCCAAGAATCCCATACTTCTATATCAAGCGATGGGGGGCTCTGTTTTTTTGGGTGTCGTTTTCATCTGAATTACATCAACCAGAAATGCAAAGGCCATTGAAAAATAGATGTATCCTTTGGGTATGTGAAATCCTAGACCATCTGCAAGTAGGGCAACGCCAATCATTAAAAGAAAACAAAGAGCTAGTATCTTAAAAGAGGGGTGGCGGCGAATAAAATCACTGATTGGTCCTGCAGCAAGCATCATGATGGCAACGGTTATAATTACGGCTGCATACATAACCCATAATTCCTGTACCATGCCCACCGCAGTGATAATGGAGTCTACCGAAAAAACTAGGTCCAAAATAATTATTTCCCCCAGTAGTTGAGTAAAGGTAGCGTTGGTGCGTAATCCTGCTACAGGATTGGCTGCTACCTCTGTCTTATGATAAATCTCTTTAGTGCTTTTATAGAGGAGAAAGAGGCCTCCAGCAATTAAAATTAAACCCTTTCCGGTAAATGCTGTACCGCTGATCGTGAAAAGAGTTGTATCCAATTTGAGAATCCATGCAATGAATGCAAGTAAAAGCAGTCGCATTAACATAGCAAGCGTAAGCCCCCAAAATCGCAATTTTTTTCGTTGCTGATCTGGGAGCCTATCCGCTAAAATGGATATAAATATAATATTGTCAATTCCCAGTATTACTTCAAGGGCGACTAGTGACAGTAAGGGGATTATAGCTTCAGCCATGTGCGGGTTGATTTCCCGCAAAAATAGATGTTAAAATAAACAACTACTTTGAAGTTGATTCCAATTCCTATTTTCTAGCGAAACTGTAAGGGTTAAGCAGGGGGCCCCTTTGTCCAAGAGCAAATTCGCTAATACATCTCCGGGCAATATCTGATTTTTTCCATTTTGTATTACTGGGTGAACAAAATGAAAGTATAACCGAAAGCAAGCTAGGTTGATGACTGCTGGCATACGCTTATTGATGTTAGTTATTTACAAGTTGGGTAAAAGCCAGAATTCAGCTACTTTAAGAAATTAGTGTGGGTATAAATAAAAAAAAGCCTCACAGTATGACTGCAAGGCTTTGTAGCCCGTACGGGATTCGAACCCGTATCACCACCGTGAAAGGGTGGTGTCCTAGCCCTTAGACGAACGGGCCATTTTAGGAGCGGCAAAGATAGGGTTGTCCTATTTGACAACCAAATCTCGCCTTCTTGCTTTACCTTTGCCTCCTTAAAATTTATTTATGGCTTCAGTTAAAGTAGCAATCAATGGATTTGGAAGAATCGGAAGGTTGGTTTACCGGAAGATTTACAATATGGAAGGGATTGATGTAGTCGCTATAAACGATTTAACCAGTCCAACTGTTTTGGCACATTTGTTAAAGTACGACAGTGCGCAGGGACGTTTTGATGCCGAGGTAAAAGCCACTGAGGATTCCATTCTGGTCAACAACGACGTTCTTAAAATATATGCTCAAAAGGATCCTGCACAAATTCCATGGGCTGCTCATGACGTGGATGTGGTATTGGAGTGTACCGGATTTTTTACGGACAAAGAAAAAGCCGAAGCTCATTTGCGTGCCGGTGCCAAGAGGGTAGTGATTTCTGCTCCAGCAACTGGGGACTTGAAGACTGTAGTTTATAACGTGAATCACCAAATTTTGGATGGTACTGAAACTGTTATATCAGGAGCTTCCTGTACCACAAACTGTTTGGCACCCATGGCAAAAGTATTGGACGAGCAGTATGGACTCTGTACCGGGCACATGACCACAATACATGCTTATACCAATGATCAAAATACGTTGGATGCGCCGCACCCAAAAGGAGATTTGCGTCGTGCCAGAGCTGCTGCTGGGAATATTGTTCCTAACAGTACAGGTGCAGCAAAAGCAATCGGATTGGTATTGCCTCAGTTGAAAGGGAAATTAGATGGCGGTGCCCAGCGTGTACCTACAATTACAGGCTCTCTTACAGAATTGATATCAATACTTAGTAAAAAAGTAACTGTTGAAGAAGTGAATGCAGCTATGAAAGCAGCAGCCAACGAATCCTTCGGTTACACAGAGGATGAAATTGTTAGCACTGATATTATCGGAATTAGCTACGGCTCATTATTTGATGCAACGCAGACTAAAGTAATTACCGTAGGCGATCATCAACTTGTCAAAACTGTTAGTTGGTATGATAATGAGATGAGTTATGTGAGCCAATTAGTCCGCACGGTAAATTACTTTGCAAAATTAATTCGCTAATGCAAGGTTCTTTTTCTTCGATTTCATTTCAGCAGGAAAAAGCCCTGGTTCGGGTAGACTTTAACGTTCCACTTGATGCGCAGCAACATATTACTGACGATACTAGAATTCGTGCTGTGTTACCAACCATTCAGCAAATTTTAGTACAAGGAGGAGCCGTCATTTTAATGAGTCATTTAGGCAGGCCTAAAGAAGGACCCGCTGAAAAGTTTTCCTTAAAACATTTAGTTGCTCATTTGCAGCAACTGCTACCATCCTCTCCAATAAAATTTGCTCCCGATTGCATCGGTAAGGAGGCAAACGAATTGGCGGCCACTTTACAACCTGGCGAAATTCTTCTACTTGAGAACCTTCGTTTTTATAAAGAAGAAGAAAAAGGGGATGTTGAATTTGCAAAAAAATTGGCCAAATTGGGAACCGTTTGGGTCAACGACGCTTTTGGTACAGCACATCGAGCACATGCATCTACTGCTGTAATTGCACAATTTTTTCCCTCTGAGAAAAGAGTATTTGGGTTGTTGATGGAAGCAGAAGTTGCCAGTGCTTCCCGAGTCATACATAAAGCAACCAAGCCCTTTGTGGCTATTATTGGAGGGGCTAAGGTTAGTGATAAAATCCTGATCATTGAAAATTTATTGGAACGGGCTACTGATATTATCATTGGCGGCGGAATGGCTTACACTTTTTGGAAAGCCCAGGGTAAAATGATTGGAAGTTCTCTCTGTGAGGAGGATCGTTTGGAATTAGCAGCTGGGTTATTACAAAAGGCGAAGCAGCGAGGAGTCAACATCCATTTACCTGTAGATAGCACCATTGCCGATAAGTTTGCTGCAGATGCCACCACTTCCAATTGTGAAAGTTTTGATATTCCTGCAGGCTGGATGGGACTTGATATTGGTCAAAAAGCTAGAATTGATTTTCGGGGGGTCATATTATCTGCTCAAACAATTTTATGGAATGGCCCGATGGGTGTTTTTGAAATGAAGCCTTTCCAGGCTGGCACCTTGGCAATCGCAAAGGCCGTTGCCGATGCAACAGATAAAGGTGCGTTTTCATTGGTAGGGGGCGGTGATTCCGTTGCGGCTGTTAATCAATTTGGTTTTGCTGATCGTGTAAGTTATATATCGACAGGTGGTGGTGCGCTTTTGGAGTATTTTGAAGGGAAAGTGCTCCCAGGAATTGCAGCCATTCAGCAATCCTAGAAAATTTTTAACATCGCGGAACTTCATAATTTATCTCAGGCGTCTCTTTTATGCTAACTTTACCACATAAATAATTTACCTATGAAAGGAACTTCGCTTGCCCTCTTGATAATTGGGGGTTTATTTTTAATCTTCGGATTTTGGGGATGCAATGCCTATAATGGTTTTGTTTCTGGTGATCAAGGAGTGAAAAAGGCTTGGAGTAATGTGGAAACAAATTATCAGCGCCGCAGTGATTTGTATGGAAGCGTTATTAAAACGGTAGAGGCCTCTGCTAATTTTGAAAAATCTACGTTGCAGTCTGTAGTGGCTGCTCGTGCCGCTGCTACACAAATAAAAATTGACATCAATGATCCCGCCTCCTTACAAGCGTATCAACAAGCGCAGGCAAATTTGCAAGGTTCATTTAGTCGATTGATTGCATCGTTTGAGCAATATCCTGATTTAAAAACAACCAAGGCTTTCCAAGATTTTCAGACACAGATAGAAGGAACTGAAAATCGAATCAATGTGGCTCGTCAGGACTATAATAAAGCGGTCGAAGATTTTAATCTGCGCGTAAAGCGTTTCCCCGGAAACATCATGGCAGGGCTATTCAACTTTACTGAAAAGGCTTACTACGAAGCAGACAAAGGTTCAGAGAAAGCGCCCGATATTAAATTCAATATTCAATAGTTTGATTCCCTTCTTCAATAAGCGCGCGTCTTCCCTTTTTACAGATCAAGATCGCATTGCAATCAGCGATGCGATTGCGATGGCTGAGAAAAAAACAAGTGGGGAGGTACGTGTATTTGTAGAAAGTAAATGTCGCTATCTCGATGCTACTGACCGTGCTGCAGAATTATTCCATCAATTAGAAATGGATAAAACTGAGGCCCGAAATGGGGTTTTGTTTTACTTGGCCATGCGTGATCACCAATTAGCAGTTTGGGGAGACAAAGGGATTCATGAGAAATTGGGCACCACATTTTGGCAATTGCAAATCGATAAAATTATCGCAGCATTTCATGCAGCTGATCATACCCGAGGAATCTGTGCCAGCATTCAAGAAATTGGCACAGCCTTGCAAGCTCATTTCCCATATGAGGGCGATAAAGACAAGAATGAATTATCTGACCAAGTAGTTTTTGGGCGATGAGAATAACAGGCTATCTGATACTTTCATTTCTTTTAATTGCAACTACTGCAGCAGCACAAGTTGATAAAATTTTGCCTGAAAGGCCTAGCCCTGCACATCTCTATAATGATCTTACAAAATCATCCAACTTTCTAACTAAAGCCCAGGCTGAATACCTTGAAAACTCCCTGGTTTCTATTGACGATAGCACTTCCAATCAAATTGCAATTGTGGTTGTGGAAAGTTTGGAGGGGTATACTGCCAATGAATATGCCACTGCATTAGGTAGAAAATGGGGGGTAGGTAGTCAAGCTTTTAATAATGGAGTAGTTGTATTGATTTCTACTGGAGGAGGTGATGGGAATAGGGATGCTTATATCGCAGTGGGTTATGGTCTTGAGGGTGCTATACCAGATGTAACAGCAGACAACATACTTGAGAATGAGTTGATTCCTTTTTTTAAAGAAGGCAATTATCTTGAAGGATTTAAAAGGACAATAGACGCATTAAAAAGAGCAGCTGCAGGAGAATATAAGCAACAACGGAAAAAAAGAAATTCACCAGAGGTTGGAATACCCTCCATCGTTTTTGTACTCATCTTAATTCTGATTTCAATTCTTTCATCACGAGGAGGTGGGGGAACTATGATTAACCGCCGTGGTCATCGTGGATGGACAGGTGGCACCTGGATGGGTGGAGGTTGGGGTGGAGGCAGTAGTTGGGGTGGAAGCTCAGGAGGAGGTTTTGGTGGTTTTGGAGGTGGAAGTTTTGGGGGTGGCGGCGCAGGAGGAAAGTGGTAGACATAAATAATTATTTTTGATTGCTAATCCCAAGTGCTGCATGAGAATTTTTCTTTTTGCATTTCTGTTTCTATCCACATCCCTTCTTTTAAGGGCACAACGCTCCAATTTTGTCTATATCCAATCAGAGCCAGCTCGTCTCTTCTCTCTAATTATAAAAGGAGATACCCTTACATCCTCAAAAACTGGGTATTTAATTCTATCCAAACTTACCGACTCTGCTTATCAAATTGCAATAAGTTTTAAAGAGCAAACTTGGCCCACTCAATATTTTACACTGGGCGTATTTCAGACTGATCAAGGGTATCTTTTAAAAGACTATGGTGATAAAGGTTGGGGATTATTGGACTGGCGAAGTCTACGTGTGCAATATGGAGAAAAGAATAATTCAACTTCAATAACACAGTCTTCAGTCCCTGCAGAGCAAGATGAATTTTCAAATCTTCTTGCAATGGCTGCAGGAGATCCAAGCTTACGTGCTCGCGTAGAAAATAAGCAAGTCGAAACTGTTGCCAAGCAGCCATTAAAAAAAGTAGAGTCAACTGATACAGCTCAAAAGGCACCGATGGCTAAAGAGGTGGCCATTGTAATAGAGGAAATTGCAAAGAGAGAGCCAATAAGCATTGATAAAGACACGGCCGTACAAACAAAGCCTATCTTAAACGCTACGGATACGGTAAAACTTTTGCAGGATTCACCGCCGATTACAAATCCAAGATGTTCTGTTATAGCTGCACAAAATGAGCTGGACCTGTTGGTTCGATCAATTGATTCTGTTACGAGTGATGTAAAACGTGTTCTACTAATTAGCAAATCGCTTCAGAAATTTTGTCTTTCTGTTGCTCAAGTGGGGATATTGGCTGAAAAGTTTACAACGGATGATGGGCGATATGACTTTTTATTGGAGGCTTGGTTTTTTGTAAGCAATCGTTCGCAGTTCGATCGTTTGTTTAATGTCTTTAGAAATCCCGATTTTGCAGTTCGTCTCAAAGAGATGCTTCAATAATGCCTCGATATTTTTTAGAAGTAGCTTATCAAGGAACCGATTACAGTGGGTTTCAATCGCAGGAAAATGCATTGACCGTGCAGGCTGAGGTTGAAAAAGCTTTTTCCACTTTGCAACGTGTGCCGGTGGTGATGACGGGTTCCTCCAGAACAGATGCTGGTGTACACGCGTTACAAAATTTTTTTCATTTTGATTTTGAGGAATCACTTCATCCTCAGTTTACATATAAGATCAATGCAATTCTTCCCGATGCAATTGTTGTGAAATCTCTGCGAGGGGTAAAAGCTGATGCACATTGTCGATTTGATGCTGTCTATCGGCGTTATCGATATTACTTGTACAATACAAAAGATCCTTTTAAGGAGGACCGAGCCTGGTTTTACCCTTACCCCCTGAATAAGGAACTTCTTCAAGCAGCTGCATTGATTTTATTGGAGGTGGATGACTTTACCAGTTTTTCAAAACGGAATACGCAAGTAAAAACCTTCCTCTGTCAATTAACTGAAAGTCAATGGGTAGAGGAGGGTGGGTGCTTGGTTTATGCAGTTAAGGGAAATCGGTTTTTACGGGGGATGGTCAGAGCACTCGTCTCAACCATGCTTTTGGTAGGAAGGGAAAAGATCACATTGGGCGAATTCAAAGACATAATTAGCGTAAGGGATTGTACTAGAGCCAGTTTTGTAGCACCTGCCCACGGGCTTTTTTTGATGGAGGTAGGTTACTAGCACCCCAGAACCCTTGAGGGGCCTGTGTTCCCTTGATTATCAGTAATTTTTCAGATTTTTTTTATCCAAAAGTTTGCTGGTAACCCCATTTGCTATATCTTTGCCGTCCGCTCCAAAAAAACGGGGCCAGATCTTTCGAAAACAATTGATTTTCACCCTAAATGATTCGGGTTTTGTTGGAAAATAAATCCTGAAAAATTTGGTAGAAATAAATGGACGCTTACCTTCGCACTCCCGTTCAAAAAACGGGTAGGCTGGTAACGGCCGAAGATCTTTGAAAGTTGGGAAACAATAGCACTCATTCTCGCTTCACGCGAGAGTGAAACAAAAGGTAAGTCAAACGAAAACAATTCGATTTGACACGTTAATTTTCTCTTGAGAATTTTAAAATGTCAGTATCAAACATCATTTACACTGGAGAGTTTGAGCCTGGCGCCGGATGACCGCTAGCGGCAGGCGTACTCCATGCAAGTCGAGGGGCAGCCGGTCTGTAGCAATACAGATGCTGGCGACCGGCAAACGGGTGCGGAACACGTACAGAACCTTCCTTCGAGCGGGGAATAGCCCAGAGAAATTTGGATTAATACCCCATAGTATACTGAAGAGGCATCTCTTTAGTATTAAAGATTTATCACTTGAAGATGGCTGTGCGGCTGATTAGGTAGTTGGCGGGGTAAAGGCCCACCAAGCCTGCGATCAGTAACTGGTGTGAGAGCACGACCAGTCACACGGGCACTGAGACACGGGCCCGCCTCCTACGGGAGGCAGCAGTAAGGAATATTGGTCAATGGACGAAAGTCTGAACCAGCCATGCCGCGTGAAGGATGAAGGTCCTCTGGATTGTAAACTTCTTTTATATGGGACGAAAAATGGGTTTTCTAACTCAACTGACGGTACCATTTGAATAAGCAC
>SXWI01000160.1 GCA_005791465.1 Bacteroidota bacterium
CATGCTCACCCCGCACCTGATATGGGGGGTATGGGAGGCTACTAATTCCTGCCGTAAAGCTTCAAAATCAATTTACAGTCCCGTTTCTGACCGAAACGAGACTTTTTTTTGCCAATTTCTTTACAAACGGACTGTTAAAATACTTATTTTTAAGTCGCTGGCGCGGTTTCATACCCTTGCCTGACAATTATTTATTAAAACAAACCACTTCACATGCGCAATTTTTACTCGAATTTGCTCATCCTTTTGTTCGCTGGTTTATTCAGCCTACCTGTTTTTTCTCAGGAACAATACTGGACTTCTCGTCCTAGTAAAGAAGGAATTGTAACACACAAAGCTGTTGCAAGACAATCTTACCCCAAGGAATTTAAATTGTTTGATTTAAATGTGGCACCATTGCGTCAGCAATTGCTGTCGATTGTGGGAGAAAATCCTCAAAGAAGAACTACTGTTATTACGGTACCGAATGCTGCCGGTAAATTGGAGCAGTTTGAAGTGGTAGAGGCTTCCAATTTTGAGCCGTCTCTTCAACGTCAGTTTCCTTCTATTCGTGCTTATTCTGGTAAGGGTATAGAAGATCCTGCAGCGTTGCTCAAAATCAGTTATTCTCCAGAAGGGCTTCAGACTATTGTTTTTCGTGCGGATGCCTCCAATGAATATGTAGAAAAGTATTCTCAGGATGGAAGCACTTATGCTGTTTTTCAAACTACCCGTCGTAAAGGAGATTTACCTTGGCTTTGTTCAACACCTGATCAGCAGTTAGCATTGGGTGTAAATCGTCAGGTATACCTACAACGTCTTGAGTCAAACACAGGTGAATTGAAGACCATGCGTTTGGCGCAATCTGTTACAGCAGAATATTCCAACTATTTTGGTGCAACCAGCGCCGCTCAAGTGAACTTGGTTCTCGCTGCTGTTAATGCAACCATGACTCGTACCAATGGTTGCTATGAGAAAGATCTAGCACTTCATTTAAACTTAGTATCTAACACGACAAGTGTTTTTTATTATGACCCTGCTACAGATCCTTATTCTCCTCCTGCGCAAATGAATCTTTGGAATAATCAGTTGCAGGCTACTCTCACCTCTGTAATCGGTGAGCCAAACTACGATATCGGCCACCTTTTTGGTGCATCTGGTGGTGGTGGAAATGCCGGTTGTATTGGTTGCGTTTGTGTTGATGGATCAAAAGGTCGTGGTATTACTTCTCCTGCAGATGCTATTCCTCAGGGAGATAATTTTGATATCGACTATGTGGCGCATGAGATTGGACACCAATTAGGTGCCAATCACACGTTCTCTATGGGCATCGAGGCGGGTGGTGTTAACAACAAAGAAGTGGGTTCTGGCATCACTATTATGGGTTATGCCGGTATTACCTCACAAGACGTGGCTCCTCACTCAATAGATATTTTCCATGCCAATTCAATTCAGCAGGTTCAGGTTAATTTGGGCACTAAAACATGTCCTATAACTACCTCACTGGCTGGTACTAATGCTACCCCAGTTATTGCTGCTTTAACGCCCTATACTATTCCAATTTCAACCCCTTTTGAGTTGACAGGATCTGCAACCGATGCAAATACAGGTGATGTTCTTACATATTGCTGGGAGCAGGATGATGCTGCTAACTCCACTGTAACAGGTGCCAATAGTGTGGCGTTCCCAACTAAGTTGGTAGGACCAAACTGGTTGACTTTCCCTGCTACAACTAGTCCAACCCGTATTTTCCCTCGCTTAGCAACTGTTCTTGCTGGTTTATCTGTAACTGGGCCTTTACCTGGTGGCGATGCTATTGCCAATACGGAAGCATTGAGTAGCGTAGGAAGGGTTTTGAATTTCAGATTGACAGTTCGTGATAATGCTCCCTACAGCTCAACAGCACCGATCCGTGTAGGGCAAACTGCTTATTCAGATGTAGCGATTACAGTTTCCGCTGCCGTGGGTCCATTCTTGATTACATCTCAAAATACTGCTGCTACTCTTACGGCAGGTACTACCGAAACTATTACTTGGTCTGTAAATGGTACTACAGGGGCCCCTACGAACACAGCTAACGTTGATATCTATATATCTACTAATGGCGGAACTTCTTTCACACTCTTAGTTCCTAATACGCCAAATGATGGAACGGAGAGCTTTACGGTTCCCAATACGCCTTCTACTACAGTTCGTTTCAAAGTGAAGGCAACGAATAACGTATACTTTGATATCAACAATGCTAACCTGACTATCATTCCACCTCCATTTGGATTTACATTTAATCCTACGGTTCCTGCAACCGCTGCCTGTCCTGCACCTGCAACAATGGATATTACGTTGGGTACAGCCTCTAATGGAGGTTTTACTGGTAACGTTACATTAAGTGCTTCGGGAAATCCTGCAGGAACTACAGTTAGTTTCTCTCCGGCTACCGTTGCAGTAGGAGGTAGTACAACTGTTACATTAAGCGGGGCCAATACGCTAAATGCAGGTACCTATACCATTGTTGTGACGGGTGTAAGTACTGGAGCTTCAAACCAAACTGCAAACTTGTCCTTTACAGTCAATGCTGGAAGCGGACCTGCTATTACTACCCAACCTGCTAACCAAACAGCTTGTGTGGGTGGCAATGCAACCTTTACTATTGCTTCCACTGGAACTTACCAATGGCAAGTAAATACTGGTTCTGGATTTTCAAACATCGCTGGTGCAACAGCGGCAACATACACTGCTACCGGTGTGACTACTTCAATGACTGGAAATACTTACCGTTGTATTGTTAGTGGTCAATGCGGTACAACCACTTCTTCTACTGTAACCCTTACAGTTAATACGTTACCTGCCGTAGTTACCAATCCTTCAAATGTTGCACAGTGTACTGGAACTTCTGTTTCTTTCTCTGTAGGAGCAACAGGAACAGCATTGACTTATCAGTGGCAGGTTAGTACAGATGGCGGTTCTACTTACTCTACTATTAGTGGAGAAACTGCAGCTACATATACCATTGCTTCCACTGTTCTTTCTCAAAATAATAATCGTTATCGTTGCGTGGTATCTGGAGCTTGTAGCCCAGCAGCTACTTCTACTGCTGCGACACTTACATTGAGTGCTGCGCCAACTATTACAGCACAACCAGCTTCAACTGCTGTGATCTGTGAAGGCGCCTCCACAAGTTTTGTGGTTGCTGCAACTACACCTATAGGAACGTTGACTTACCAATGGCAAGCAAGTGCAAATGGTGGTGCTACCTGGGCTTCTGTAAATGGTGCAACAACTGGCACATTTAACCAGTCAAACGTTCCTGCTGCTCAAAATGGATACTTATTCCGTTGTGCGGTCACAACTAGTTGCGGAACTATTTATTCAACTAATGTGGCGCTGACGGTTAATACATTCCCTGTAATTTCATTCAGCACAGTTAATGAGCTTTGTTTGTCTGACAGATCAGTTGCTTTAACTGCAACTCCTGCCGGTGGAGCCTTTAGTGGAACAGGTGTTTCAGGATCTGCATTCAATCCACGTACTGCTGGTTTGGGTGTAAAAACTGTTACTTACACAGCTTCGAACGCTGGTTGTCAATCAACCTTGTCTCGTTCAATAATTGTAGATCAATGCGCAGAGCGTCAAATTCCTCTGTCAAATCCTGCTTCATTGACGCTTTATCCAAATCCAAATACGGGCAAGTTTGGAATCCGAATCAATACGGACCTATACACACGTTTCTCTGTTAAGATTTTCAATAATCTTGGACAACTGGTTCGTACACAAGAGATTTCAAATGTATTCTTTGGACAAGTTGTGAACATGGATATGTCTTCACTTCCAGCTGGAACCTTCCATCTATTGTTTGTAAATGATGAGGTTACTCCAGTTGAAAGCAGAACTATAAGCATGGTTATCTACAAGTAAGAAAAACATATACATTCTCGAATCCCGTTCGGTACTCCGAACGGGATTTTTTTTGGTACCTTTGCCGCCGCAATCAAGTATATATGATCAGTGTTCGTGATTTAAAACTCGCCTATGGAAAGCGGGTTCTTTTTGAAGAGGTGAATCTCAATTTCACTAAAGGAAATTGTTATGGGGTTATTGGGGCTAATGGTGCAGGGAAGAGTACTTTTTTAAAGATTTTAAGCGGTGAAATTGAGCCTAATAAAGGAAAGGTTGAGTTTACCCCTGGAGAGAGAATGGCTGTCTTAAAACAAAACCATTTTGCTTTTGATGAGGAGACTGTTTTGAACACGGTGTTAATGGGTCACTCCAAACTTTGGCAAGTGGCCAAAGAAAGAGAAAAGATCTACGCACTTGCCGATTTTACTGAGGAAGACGGAATCAGGGCCGGGGAGTTAGAGGCAGAGTATGGAGAGATGGGAGGTTATACAGCCGATAGTGATGCTGCTACCTTGTTGGGAGAATTAGGGGTGAAAGAGGACTTGCATCAATCTCAAATGAAGGATATTCCAACCAATTTGAAAGTCCGCGTGCTTTTAGCGCAGGCTCTTTTTGGAAATCCGGATATTTTATTGTTGGATGAGCCTACCAATGGACTCGATATTGAAACCATATCCTGGCTTGAGAATTTTCTGGCGGATTACGAAAATATAGTACTAGTGGTCAGTCATGATCGGCACTTTTTGGATGCTGTATGTACCCATGTTACAGATGTGGATAGACAAAAGATTAAAATATTTACAGGCAACTATTCATTTTGGTATGAGTCCTCTCAGTTAATGGCTCGTCAGTTGGGAGATAAGAATAAGAAAACTGAAGAGAAGAGACAGGCGCTAATTGATTTCATTGCTCGATTTAGCGCTAATGCATCAAAAAGTCGCCAGGCAACTTCTCGTAAAAAAGCCCTTGAAAAACTTACCATCGAAGAAATCGAGCCCAGCTACCGTAAATATCCTGGAATTATTTTCCAACCACTTCGTGAGGTGGGGAATCAAATACTGAATGTTGAAAAGCTAAGAAAGGTTGTAGATGGACGTGTTTTATTTGATCAGGTTAGCTTCACAATTAACAAAGGTGATAAAATCGCAATCTTGAGTCAGGATCCTTTAGCGGTTACTGCCTTTTACAATATTATTGCTGGGGAACTAAAGGCTGATGCTGGGTCTTTTGAATGGGGTACCACTATTACCTGGGCCTACCTGCCACAGGAAAACTCAAAATATTTTACGGGCGAACTAAATCTGATGGATTGGTTGCGTCAATATGTTCCCGAACATGTGAAAGATGTGGATGAACCGTTTCTGAGAGGATTTTTAGGTAAAATGTTATTTAGTGGAGAAGATGTCATGAAGAAAACATCGGTGCTTAGTGGGGGAGAGAAGGTTCGTTGTATGCTGAGTCGAATGATGTTGCAAAATCCCAATGTGATTTTGCTGGATCAGCCAACCGATCACTTAGATCTGGAAAGTATTCAAAGTTTTAACGAGCAATGTACCGATTACAAAAGTGTAGTATTACTGAGTAGTCATGACCATACTTTTATGCAGACGGTTGCCAACCGTGTAATAGAACTTACTCCAAAAGGAGTGATTGATAGATTGATGACGTTTGATGAATATTTGGCGGATGAACGAGTAAAATCAATTAAGGCCGAAATGTATTGTTAAACTACAGGAGTGGATTCTTGATTCAACAATTACTTTTGAAATACTGTATCTAAAATCACAGCCCCTGTACAATGAAAGAAATCTTAGAATTAAGCTTATCGGATCCGGCCAAGTTGGAAAGCCTGTATCGTTCCGATAAATCGGGATTTCGTAAAGCTTTTTTTGAATTATTTCCTACAAAACCCACGGAACCCATCGCAATTTGTTGGTTTGAGCGATTGCAAGAAGAATCGTCATCCATATCCTGGGGTAAAGGTTCAGACCTCTTGGTTATTTTAGCGGCTACTGCTCTAGCTACTTTTATTGCTAAAATTCCAGACTTTTTTTCTTTAAAGCCCGACGAGTTTTTCCCTCGAAATATCAGCTTTATCGTGCTGCCTATTTTATCTGGTTATTTTATGTGGATGCATAAAATCAAATGGCAAACTATCCTTGCGGTACTAGTGCTGTTTTTGATCTGTGCATTTTACATCAATTGGTTGCCAGGTAGTTTTAGTAATGATACTTTTATTCTCAGTTGTATACACTTGCCATTAGTGGGTTGGTCCTTACTGGGTTTTGTGTATGGCAAGGGGCAATTGCGTGATTGGGAATCTCGTCCTGCTTTTTTAAGATTTAATGGCGATCTTATTGTCATGGGCTCTTTAATTGTAAGCGGGGTCATGGTATTGTCTGGGATCACAATGGGATTATTTTCATTAATTGGTTTGTCAATTGAGGATTTTTATACCCGTTGGATATTGGTTGCGGAATTATCTGCCTCTCCTTTAATCGCAACCTATGTAATTCGCTATAATCCTCAATTGGTGAACAAGGTTTCTCCCGTTATTGCCCGAATTTTCAGTCCACTTGTATTGGTGACCTTGGTTGCCTATTTGATTGGAATCTTGATTGCTGGTAAGGATCCTTACACCGATCGTGATTTCCTAATGTTATTCAATGTACTTTTAATTGGCGTTTTAGCTATTATCTTTTTTTCGGTTGTTGAAATGAAACGTACGGCAGAAAATAAGCTGGCGCATTGGATTATTTTTCTTTTGGCCCTCGTTACAATTATAGTAAATGGAGTAGCGCTTTCTGCAATTATATATCGTATCGGCTCTTGGGGCTTTACTCCAAACCGGTTAGCCGTATTAGGGGGAAATTTATTGTTCTTTATAAATCTGATTTTGCTCGCTCGACAACTTTATCGGCAAATCCGAGGCCAAGTTGCAACAGGGTCAGTAGAGCAAGTTATTGCTCGTTATTTGCCTTTATACTTTATTTGGGCTGTCTTGGTCACCTTTCTGTTCCCGCTTATCTTTAGGTTTCAGTGAGAATAAACCATGCTAGAGGAAAATAATAAACGGCAGCTTTCTGGTAAGGCTGCCGTTTCTCTTATTATCGGCTCAATTATTGGGGCTGGATTATTTATGAAACCGGCATCCATGGCTGCTCAACTGGGATCACCTGTTGCTATGGTTATTACTTGGATTGTAGCAGGTTTTTTTACCCTTTGTGGAGCACTGGTTATAGCTGAGCTTGGTGTACGGATGCCCACTACTGGCGGCTTATTTGTACATTTTACTCATTGCTTTGGCCCGAGAACAGGATTTTTATATGGGTGGTCCGCTTTCTCGGTTATCAACACGGCCTCTGTGGCTGCGATTGCTTTTATTTGTGCTACTTATTTGAATGCTCTTTTAGCGATTCCCAATTTTTTAGATCCTGGCTGGAGTTCATTTTCGATTTCCATTTATCCCCTCGGTTATTTATATCCATTTCGCGACTTCACTACCAAGTTGATTGCCATATCGCTGGTGCTGTTGATTACATGGGTTAATACAAAAAGTTTGCAAGCGGGTGGTCGACTCCAATTCATTTCGACAGCTTTGAATATTTTTATTTTATTATTCTTATCGATATTGCTTTTTTCAGCCGCAAAAGGGAATATTACTAATTTAATTGTACCTGGTTTGGGCGTTACTACGGATCGTGGCCTCGTCGCTTGGATACCTGCTTTGACAGGTGCTTTTTTTGCGTTAGATGGTTGGATCAATATCATTTCAATGGCTGGGGAGGTTCGATCGCCATCTCGTAATATTCCTCGTGCTTTATTATTCGGTGTGGGTATTTGTTTATTTCTCTATCTGCTATTGAACCAAGCCTATCTTTTTGTAATGCCAGTTCATGAAATAGCTAGCACCAAAGTGGTTGCAGCTGATGCACTAACGCTGGCTTGGGGCCCCATGGCAGGAGGGTTAATTGCTTTCTTAATTGTATGCTGCACCTTGGGATGTTTAAATGGTAATATCATGGCTACCGCCAGAGTTACTTATGCTATGGGAAGAGATCGAGTTTTTCCGAATTGGGTTGGTGCCCTTGATAAAAAAAAGCAACTCCCAGTTGCAGCACTTCGAATCCATGGAATTTGGGTTACGCTTTTAATTTTATCAGGCTCCTTTGATATGCTTGCTGATATGTATGTTTTTGTCACTTGGATTGCTTATGGGCTGGCCGCGGTGGCGGTACTTCGATTGTCATACGCAGGTCAAGAACAGCAACCTGCGTATAGGGCCTGGGGGCATCCTTACACGTTAATCTTGTTTGTTTGCTTTTGCTTGTTTTATCTAATGGCCACACTTTATACGGATATCACTTCATTTTTGGCCGGGAAACAGCCTATTATCCATGCTGGAGCTGGTCTTCTGTTGGTTTTAGCAGGACTACCTTTGTATTATTATTGGCAAAAAAAGCCAACCCCACCTATTAAAGATTAGTTATGCAAAAAAGATATTATCTGTTATTCTCACTGTTGCCTGGCCTGATACTCGCTATTGCTTGTTGGATACCTTGGGTGGTGATATCCTCTCCATCGCTTGTGCTTTCTGGGATGAATACGGAGGGTACCAACTTTGGAAAACCAGGCCTCTTTCATTTAATTTTCTTGGGATTTTATTTGCTTTTTGTATCCATACCTAAGGACTGGGCCAAACGATTTAATCTATTGATAACCGCACTGAATTTGTCCTGGGTTATCCGGAATTTCTTTCTTATGGCTTTGTGTAGAGGAGGAGAGTGTCCTACTCGACAGTTGGGTTTTTATCTAGTAGCTATCGCCAGTATTGGGATGCTACTTGCTAGTCTATTCCCTCCAGCTACTAAAATTAATCAACCATAGTTTAAGCTTGTCTTTAGTTGTTTATTGACTTCTCTGGCTTTTGACTGTATACTTATCGTATGCGGTTTTTCCCTCCTGTAAGCCAATTGCTTATTGTACTTCTCTATTCATCGTTTCTTACTGCGCAAACTAGTTTTTCAATCGCTTGGAATATGCAGCAACCGGCTCCAAGTAATATCTCTAGCGCGCTGATTGTAGCGAGTGATATTGCGCAAGGAGTTAATTATGGAACAACGATTTTTCTTTCCTCCCATTCTTCCTCGCTAAATGCGTATGCAGGAGCATCTGGAGAGAATAATGCTGCCTTGGCATGTCGTACAGGTCCGCTGATTAAGACAGCGGTCGGATCTTCTTATTTTAGCTTTACAATTTCAGCGGCCTCAGGATACAAATTTTTGCTACAATCTCTTGCTGTTGGAATGCGATCCACCTTAACGGGCCCACAGTCCTGGTCAATTTTCTCAAGTGTTGATAGTTTTAATTCTCCAATATTTTCTGGCGCCATACTCAATAATAGTGGTTGGATTTTACAGGAACATGCGCTGCATACTGCTTACCAGTATGCAGTAGAGTATCGTATTTATGGATTTGATGGTGTAGGAGCATCCGCTATCAATGTAGCCAATTGGCGAATTGATGATCTACAAATCTCTGGTATGGTTACTCCAGTTGCCTTGCCTGTTCAGTGGCTTTATACGAAATTGGAAGCTGTCAACAAAAAGGTGTTGGTGGAGTGGGCCACAGCTAGGGAAGAGAATAATTCGCGTTACAGTATTGAGCGATCGAATAATGGTGTTTCATTCCTTAAAATTGGAGAGATTGATGCATGCTCTAATTCAATAGTGACTGAAAGAAAAGTTTATCATTTTCAGGATACCGCTCCCTTACAGGGGAGAAGTTATTATCGCATTGTACAAGAGGATATTGACGGCGCTTTAAATTTTAGTGTGATTAAATCAATTGATCGGATAGATGCTGTTTCCTTTTCAATCATTCATTATAGGGTTGATCTAGCTTCCAGGTATTTGCATGTATTTTGCAAGGGGAATGGACAAGCTTTTTTTCAGCTTTATAATGTAGCGGGACAATTGTTGACTCAGCAGTCTGAGGTACTAGCACAAGGTCAACTGAGACCGATTGCTATTTCCCTGCCAATGAGTTTGAAGAATGGCTCTTTATTAGTAATGGTGGTACATTATGAAAACCGTAGAGCGTTTTTTCGATTTATCATCGATAATTAAGCACTGGCAAGCTTTGCTTTATTATTTCCAAGGCCTCTTCTATTTGTACTGAATTGATGGTTAACGGGGGGGCTAATCTGATCTTATCACCTTGGGTTGGCTTTGCCAGTAGACCTTTTTTCATCATTTCTATACACAGGTTCCAAGCTGCATTGGTGTCTTGATGGGATATGACAATGGCATTGAGTAATCCCTTTCCTCTTACTAATTTGATATAGGTAGAATTTATTTTATTGATACCCTCTCTTAGCTGAATCCCCCGCTCAGTAGCATTGTCCGCCATTTGTTCTTCTTCAATCACTTCCAAGGCTGTTCTGGCAATGGCACAAGCTAATGGATTACCTCCATACGTGGAGCCGTGTTGCCCAGGTTGTATGGTTAGCATGATTTCATCATCAGCTAATACTGCACTAACTGGAATTAGCCCTCCACTTAATGCTTTTCCAAGGATCAAAATATCTGGTCTTACATTCTCGTGATCACAGGCTAATCGTTTTCCTGTTCGTCCTAAACCCGTTTGAATTTCGTCTGCGATTAGGAGTACTTTTTTATCCCTACATAGTTTAGCTGCTTTCGACAAGTAGCCATCTGTAGGAACAACAACACCGGCTTCTCCTTGGATGGGCTCTACTAAAAAACCAGCAACATGGGGGTCTGATAATGCATTTTCCAATGCTGCATAATCATTATAAGGTATGGCAATAAAGCCGGGTAGGTAGGGCCCAAAATTTCTTATTGATTCTAGATCAGTGCTGAAAGAAATCACACCGGAGGTTCTGCCATGAAAGTTGCCCTCACAGACTATTATTTTAGCAGCATTACTGGGAATGGATTTCTTTTCATATGCCCATTTGCGGCATAATTTGATTGCAGTCTCTACCGCTTCCACTCCCGTATTCATGGGAAGTACCTTATCATAGCCAAACAGAGTTGTTATGTATTCGGAATAGGGGCCAAATAAATGATGATGGAAGGCTCGGCTGGTAAGCGTTAATTCCTGTACTTGCTTTATACAGCTGGAGATTATTTTGGGGTGACAATGTCCTTGATTAACTGACGAATAGCCACTTAAAAAATCATAGTACCTAACTCCTTCGACATCCCACATAAACACATTCTCTGCACGTTGTATCACAACTGGCAAAGGATGATAATTGTGAGCGCTGAATTGTTCCTCTTGCTGTATAAATTGATTGGTGTATGCGCCAAGGGGGGCTACATTCATATTGTTTGATTAAAAGGATGAAACTGAAATTGGGG
>SXWI01000161.1 GCA_005791465.1 Bacteroidota bacterium
CAGATTACAATGTATCTGGCTAAAGCCTTTACCAAGAATTCATTAAAAACTATTGGGGAGCATTTTGGAGGTCGGGATCATACCACCGTTATCCATTCTTGCCAAACAGTCAAGGATTTGATGGATACGGACGGCATTTTCCGGGAAAATGTGCTGGAACTTCAACAGAAAGTCCAGTTGGCAGCCATGTAAATTCTCTTTAATTTCGTCCTCCCTTTTAAGGTTCGTTTTAGGAGAGGTGCCTGAGTGGCCGAAAGGGCCGGTTTGCTAAACCGTTGTACGGACTTAAATCTGTACCGAGGGTTCGAATCCCTCCCTCTCCGCATCAGAATTAAAGCCCCGCATTTTGCGGGGCTTTTTATGTTTTAGGGCGAACCAGCTTGCTTGGGTGAGCTATGAAACATAGAAGACACAGGCTGCGAAGCAGCCGGGGCTCTAATTCTGATGCAGGCTCCCAAACCTGGGATCACGTTAGTAATCCCTACACGAAGCGAGGACAATCCCTTCCTCTCCGTAAAATTTGGTGTGTGACTATTCTTTCTCTTCCCGTTTCTTGACTAGTACAAGGTCAATTAGCGCAACTTGAATCGGCAACTGCCCAATTTTAACCAATGCTTTTTTCCCTCTAATCTCCATCACCTCACCAACCTGATGGGTTGATTTCATCATGGCCGGCAAGCCGATGGCTACTGCCCCATCTATCTCAATAAATTTTGATGTTACTTTCTTTTTGATTCGGCTTACTGCTTGTTTCTCACCCCGGTTGAATAGAACTAAATCCATTTGACGGATCACCTTTGATTTATCCTCAGCTTTTTTCCAATCAACAAGTAATTGTTTGATTTTTCTTTCAAGGTCTTTGAGTTGTACTAGTTTTTCCGTGGAAAGGCGATTTTGCTCTCTCAAAAGTTCTACCTGCTGCCGATGTTTTTCTGCATCTAAAGTATGTTGCAGCTCTTTTTTTAGTTTCTCGTTCAATTGTAAGGTTTGCTGAAGAGCCAGCGACTGCTGTTCAATTTTACGCATATCCTGCTCGGCTCGGTTTAGCAGTTTGTCTAGGCGGTACTGGTCTTCATCCACTAAGGAACGTGCTCGCTGAATTAATTTAGGATCCATTCCGATTCGCTCGGCAATGGCAAAAGTGTAAGAACTGCCTGGTTTGCCAATGATCAGTTTATATAGAGGCCGGAGATTTTTTTCATCAAATGCCATTGCTCCATTCACAATTCCAGGTGTTTTTCCGGCCATTAACTTTAAATTAAGGTAGTGTGTGGTAACCACTCCCATCGAGTGTCTTTTCAGTAACTCTTGTAAAATCACCTCTGCAAATGCTCCTCCCAAACTAGGATCACTTCCGCTTCCCAATTCGTCTATAAAAAATAAGGTTCGCCCATTTCCTTCCTCAATAAAATGTTTCATATGAAGTAAATGGGAGCTATAAGTGCTCAACTCAAACTCAATACTTTGTGTATCTCCTATATGGATCATTAGTTGCTTAAAAATTCCAAATACTGAGGAAGGATGCACGGGTACTAGCAGTCCGCTTTGCACCATCAACTGAAGTAATCCAATTGTCTTCATAGTCACCGTCTTTCCTCCGGCATTGGGTCCGCTGATCAGTAAAATACGTTGTGACTCCTGAAGGGTTACGGAAACAGGGATTGTTGATTTTTGATGTTTTACGTTATGCAACAAAAGCAGTGGATGATGCGCCTCCACTAAGTGCACGTATGAACGATCTTCAACCCGAGGATATTCGCCTCGATAATCCTGTGCTAATTTTGCTTTAGCTCGAATAAAATCATAATCTCCTAGTTTTTCGTGATATACCTGCAAAAGACTTGCGTGTATTGAAAGCTGAGCGGTGAGCAGTTGAAGTAGTCGAAATACTTCTTTTCTTTCTTCATTTTCCAGCTCATACAGCTGATTATTTAACTCAATGGTTTCTTCCGGCTCTATAAAAGCTGATTTTCGGCTATCACTTTCCCCATGGAGTATTCCTCGTACAGCGCGTTTTTGTTCAGCGGTTACAGCAACTACTCTTCGGCCATTTAGAAAGCTCTCCTCTATTTCTGCCAGGTAGCCTTGTTTGTTTAGGCGAGAAACTATTTTATCGAATAATTTTCTCAGTTCTTGTCTTTTTTTAAATAACTGCTGTCTGATTTCTTTCAACGCCGGGGAAGCGTTGTCTCTGACCTGTCCTCTTTCGTCTAATACTTCATCAATCCATTCTTTGATTTGCTTTTCGTACCAGGTTTCTTTTATCAAGGCATGTAAGCCAGGATAAGCTACTATTCGCTCAGCATGAAACCAACGAAATATTTTTTCAATGCTCTCCGCCAGCGAGCGTATTTCCATGAATTGCTCCCCGCTCAACATGGCTCCAGGAATTTTCAACAGGTTCAACTCTTTTGATAAATTGAATATATGATCATTAGGAAAATACTGTTGATGTTGAATCACCTGTAAGTATTCATAACTCTGCTGAAGTGCAAGACATACTAAGTCCTTCTTAGTGTGAACACGCAGATGAATTGCTTTTTGCTTGGCATATTCTGATTTGCAATGAAGCGTAAGTAATTCCGTTATTTTATTGAATTCCAATTGTGCAGCCGCAGTTTCAGGGAAAAGTCGCATATACATTAGTTGGTGGATC
>SXWI01000162.1 GCA_005791465.1 Bacteroidota bacterium
GATTCATCCAGCAAGTTCTTATCAGTTGTCCAATAATTAGCCTGTCTGCGGTGATGCAACTCAAGGCCTACTCCCAATTTGGGTTGAATCCAGTGATTTAGATTCAACCGTATCCAGCCTTCATTACGGTCTTGTGTATATCCAATAATGGGTAAGGCTAGTAATATAATGACGAACCTGAATCGCAGCATTAGGCTAATTTGAGCATGTCGTCCAATCCGCCACCGTTATAAAGATTTTCAAAACCTTGTTGTGTTAAAAATTGTAAAGCCATACCACTTCTATTGCCACTACGGCAATAAAGAACAATGGGGCCTTCAAATGCTTCGAACTCACTTACTCGCTGTGGTAATTCTTCCAAAGGGATATTGATAGCACCGGGATATTGTCCTGTTTCAACTTCCCATGTGCTTCTCACATCAACAATGGTGGTTCCAGCTTGTTTTACGATTTCTTTTAATGTTGCCATAATGATTAGTTCAATTTTTTAAAGTAGAGGAGCAGGTGCTATCACTGAGGATAAATTTACCGCTGTCTTTAATTGATTTGAATCCTCCTTTTACATCAATGAGTTTAGTATAGCCCCTTGCACGTAAAATAGATGCGAAAATCATGGAGCGATAGCCTCCTGCGCAGTGAACATAATAAGTTTTATTCTTGTCAATTTGTACCATATTCTCATTAATGTTATCAAGCGGTAAACTTTCCGCATCAAGTATGTGCTCTGTATTAAATTCCCCAACCTTTCGTACATCTAGTATGTCTACGGGTTCTTTTTCCGCAATAGCAGCCAA
Organism: Bacteroidota bacterium; assembly: GCA_005791465.1. Taxonomy (GTDB): domain Bacteria; phylum Bacteroidota; class Bacteroidia; order Chitinophagales; family Chitinophagaceae; genus JJ008. Next base: position 795 of record SXWI01000162.1, read on the forward strand.
TAGGTCAGCATCCACAGATTGAATTTGGTCAATTTCTTTGCCTGCTTGTTTCCAGGCAGCGAATCCGCCTTTCAAATAACCGATGGTGTGATCATAACCCACACGTGCTAAACGTGTGATAACTTCCTCTTCTCTTCCTTCCTCACAAATCAATAAAATTTCTTGCTTGATATCTGGGATCATCGCACCTACCCAGGGTGCAAACTGACCATCGATACCAATATTGATAGAGTTTGGAATAAATCCTGGGGCAAAAGTTTGTGGGGCACGAGTATCTAAAATCAATGCACCTGTCTCGTTAGCGGCTGTCTCAAATGCTTCAGGACTCAACGCTTGTTTTCCGCGCTCTAATACCTTGTCAATACTTTCATAGCCTTGTATGTTCATCATTACATTTAATGGAAAGTAAGCAGGAGGCGCAGCTAATCCATCTGTCACTTCCTTGATGAACTCTTCTTTGGTCATAGTTGAGCGCAAGGCATAATTATTTTTCTTTTGATTACCCAAGGTGTCTGTTGTTTCCTTGCTCATATTTTTTCCGCAAGCACTGCCAGCTCCATGTGCAGGATAAATAATAACACTGTCTGGTAATGGCATGATTTTATTACGAAGTGAATCGAAAAGATAGCCTGCTAATTTTTCTTGTGTTAAGTCGCTGGCTGCTTTTTGCGCCAGATCCGGACGTCCTACATCACCGATAAAAAGTGTATCTCCTGTAAAAAGACAGTAGGGTGTGCTTTGTTCGTCCATCAATAAGTAGCAAGTACTTTCCATGGTATGTCCCGGTGTATGTAATACCCTTAACGTAAGGGCCCCCACTTTGAATTCCTGCCCGTCTTTGGCAATAATCGCTTCAAAAGCAGGATTTGCATTGGGTCCATATACAATAGGTGCGTCAGTTTTTTTACTGAGATCAAGATGGCCGGAAACAAAGTCTGCATGAAAATGGGTTTCTAACACATATTTGATAGTGGCTCCATTACGTGCAGCTTTCTGAATGTAAGGAGCTACCTCACGAAGTGGATCAACTATTACTGCTTCACCATTACTTTCAATATAATACGCCCCTTGTGCCAAACACCCCGTATAAATCTGTTCAACTTTCATAACTCTAATTATTAGTTAATACAACCACAAATTTCGGAATTTCATTCGCTTTGATTGCGATTCTCATTAAATGGTTTAATGTCCAGCTCCCCATCCCTCCTTTACCAAAATATAAATCCCCATTACCAGTACAAACCAGCCAAACCCTTTTTTAAGTTTATTTCCATCAATTTTTTTACTTAGCTGATTGCCTGCTATGATACCGACTACTGCTATTGAAGTTACAAATCCAAGCAGCACCCAATCAATAGTCTGTTCAGTTAAATCGCCCGTAAATCCAATCAGCGATTTAGCGGCAATAATCACTAAGGATGTTCCAATTGCTTGTTTCATGGGTAGTCCTGTAAGTAATACCAAGGCAGGTATTATCAAGAATCCACCTCCTGCGCCAACTAGACCAGTTAATAAGCCAACCACCGCACCTTCTCCTACTATCAAGGGGTAATTATAGGACTGCGGCTTGATTGTATGTGCACCCAAAGGCTTTTGTGTTCGGATCATGGAAAACGATGCTGCTACCATCAGCAAAGCAAAAAGTAGCATCAACAATAAGCTTTTTGTAATAATAAGTTCACCCCATTGACCTAATTGAGAAGGTATGGCAGGAAGAATCCATTTACGAGTAGCGTACACCGTAACAATGGAAGGCGCCCCAAAGATCAATGCGGTTTTGAGGTTCACCTGTCCTTGTTTGTATTTAGGAAAAGCGCCAATTGTACTTGTAGCACCTACAATAAATAGTGAGTAGGCAGTAGCTTGTATGGGGTCCACACTAAATAAATATACAAGTACAGGCACTGTTAGAATTGAGCCTCCTCCACCAATCAGTCCCAAAGAAAGCCCAATGAGTAAAGATGCCATTGCCCCCAAGATTGCATTGCTATCAAACTGTAGTGACAGTAAAAGTGTTGTCATATTGAGAGCCCCTTCATATAGCATTAGTTAAAATAGTTTCCATTTTCATACTTCTACTTCCCTTGATCAGGAAATGGGTGTTGGAAAAATTTTGTGAACGAAACCAATCAGCTGCTTCGCTGGAATTTTTAAGTTGAATATAGGGGTGTGAAAGCTTCCCAAATCCGTCTCCTACCAACACCACTTCTTTCCATTTGTAAGATAGCAAGAGGTTAACTAATTGCTGGTGTTCTTGC
>SXWI01000034.1 GCA_005791465.1 Bacteroidota bacterium
AAAACTTTAATAATTCGCTCTACGCTATCGTTGCAGCGCATCATTTGGTTACTTGCAACCAGCTTGACCCGGTAGGTTCGCTCCAGATTCAAGTTTGGAAATTGATAGGGGGGCGGATCTTTTTGTGTGCTGCTAGCCAACACATCGTATTGCCATTGCCAGCTATCAATCATCCCGGTGCTTGTGTTGGTGATTTGTAATTTGTCCTCAGGACAAAGAATGCTGTCCAGTACCGTAAACGCAGCTTTGACTTGGTTATTGATGATTAAGTCTAACCGTGTTGAATCAATACAAATTCCATTGCTAACGGCCAGTGAAATTGCATTGGTTGAGCTGGAAGGGAATTCTATGGTGTGTGATGCTGTAGACACGCGAACCCCATTAAAAAGCCAATTCCAATTATTTACACCATTGCCTCCCGGATGCGTAAACTGATATATATTTCGCTGACAACCCAATGTAGCCGCATAATTAAATTGTGCATTTACGGTATCTGCTACTAAAAAGGGAACTGTTTGTACAGGGGTGGCAAGGCCGCATTCATCCACAAGTACAGTAGTGTCGGTACCTGCTCTTAATTGAAGTTGATAAGTGCCACCTTTTTGTATCCGTTGGGTAAATTTAATGGTAACAAAATCTGTTTTTCCATTTATGCAATTTCCTCCTGCTGACTGTACACTAACTGCAGCGGGTCCTGAAACTAGAAAATCAGTTCCGGAAGGATCAATGCTTGCGCATAGAATTCTTTTGGGAAAATAGAGTTTGATTGAATCAGGCGCACATCCCAAACGTCCCACGCTGTCGGCAAATATGGGTTGCGGAACAAAGTAGGTGAAGTTCAATTTGTCCCCGGGAGGGATGTCTCTACCACAAATATCTAGCAAGCTGTTTGCATCCGTACCGTTATTAATAACTAACTCATAATTACCGTTAGGAAGTGCTGTTGCCAAATTGATGGTGATCTCATCAAAATCAAATGAAGTGGTACAAGAATCTGGCTGTGCGCTTATCACAGTTGTTGCGGCGGGAAGAATGCTAAACTCACTTCCTGTTAGTGTTATGCTGTTACACCGAACTTTTTTATTCAATTTCAAGCGCAGTACTTTTCCATCGCAGTCTGCTTTTACGGTATTCATTTTGGGAAGCAAAGGATCTGTGATGACGGCTGTACCACCACTGAATGATAAGGTATATCCACTCTGCGTGTTGGTGTAGTGGCTAATTAAAAGAATATACTCATGATCAATCAGCAAATTAGGCATTCTTGCAAAAGTGGGTGCATTGGCAGAGGGGTCTGATGCACATTGAATAAAGTTTACCCCTGTAGCGGAGGCGCCTGTAGGTCCGTAAGTGCCAGCCCAATTACCGGTAACAATTATATTGCGGTTTGTAAATATTTCATCCGGGTTTCTTCCAGTAATATCATAGAGTTGCCAGTCATAATCCTCGTTGGCTGCCAAGGGAGTGATAGTAAATCCCAATGTTCCAGATTGGTAGCAGGTAAATCGGTAAAAGAAGGGATTCCTATTTTCATAGTTTGCGCCGTCTCCTGAACAACCCGGAACAAACAGGCTGTTGGTAGAGCAAAGGGGAACACTGTTTTGTGTAAAAACCGTGGTTCCGCAAACTGGAAATGCTGTGGAAGGAGTCTGGCCTAGGGTCGTGCAGGGCTGTGCGAATAGTTCATGCAGCAAAACGGTGAATAATATAACCGTAATGAGTGCAGGTTTTTTCATAGTTAAAGCCGTTCAGATCAACTGGTACTTGTTGCCAGGCAAAGATACGAGGTGGTCTGCTAACGAAAGGTTTAACAATATTGTTGCTAATTGAGCAGGAGGCATACCTGTAGATGCTAAAATTGAGTCAATATGTTTTATTTCCCCATCCTTTAAGTGGGCAATTACATTTCTCTCTTCCTCAGTTAAGTGTGTGTAAGATTTTTTTGAACTAGCCGGTTGGGGCTGCATTTCTGAATTCCAGTTCATCCAGTATAATAAATCAGTGGCAGAAGTTATTAATTGGGCCTTTTGAGTTTTTAGCAGTTCCAGACATCCGCCACTTTTTTCATCATAGATTCGTCCTGGCAATGCAAAGACAGAACGTCCGTAGTTAAAGGCAAGGTTTGCAGTGATTAAACTGCCACCTTTCACAGCACTTTCAATTACCAAGGTTGCGTCAGCAAGACCCGCTACAATTCGGTTTCTACGCGGAAATAAAAAACGATCAGGAGCCTCTCCATGTCTGCATTCAGAAAGCAAACTTCCTCCTTGATCAATGATGTCTTTGGCAAGTCTTCTGTTAATTGGCGGATAAATTCTATCGAGCCCATGCGCTAGTACAGCGAGTGTTGGCAACTGATTTCTAAGCGCTTCCTGATGTGCAATAGTATCGATACCAGCTGCAAGCCCACTTACGATTACTAAATCTCGATGTTGTTGAAATGCTGATAAAAGCTCCTCTGTAAATCGCTTTCCAACCTGTGAATTATTACGTGTGCCAACAATGGCCAGAATTTTTTCAGGATTTAAATTAAGTTCACCTCGTGCATAAAGTAATAAAGGGGCATCTGCACACTCCCTTAAACGAAAAGGGTATGTTGTGTCTGTAATGAAGAAAGTTTTAATATTTTTTTCCTCTATAAATCTTATCTCTTTTTTTACACGGTCCCAATCTTTGAAATCAGCAATTGCTTGAATACAGCTAGGACGAACGTTTGGCGTTTCAAGTAATTCTCTTGTTGGGGTATTAAAAATTTCCGCTGGATTATAACGTTCAAGGAGGGGCCGAAGGCTTGCAATTCCAAATCCACTCAAAAGGGTGAGGGCAATCTGATAATTAAGTTGGGAGCACACCATGGTTTTCCCAAGTATAATTGCTAGGAACGATTTATGCTAGAGGCCAACTATTTTCATTTCGGTACGTCGATTTAATGCGCGTCCCATCTCTGTAGCATTGTCTGCTAAAGGGTTGGTTAATCCAAAACCTTTATAAGTCAGTCGTTTTGCGTCTATTTTTTTCGAAGCTAAATAATCAACTACTGCTTTAGCCCTGCTCTCGCTCAATAGTAAATTTGCCTCTGCTTTTCCAATGTTGTCAGTATGCCCGCTAATTTCAATTGAGATAGTTGGATTCTCGGAGAGAAGTACAACTAGTTTATCTAACTCAACAAGCGAGGCTGGCGTTAATTCATAGCGATTAGTTTCAAAGAAAATATTTTTTAGAACCACACTGGCATTTCTTTCAATGGGTTGGAGTTCTATGTTTTTTACAACGGCAGAATCAACGACCCCATTTTTCAAAAAGTATTGATCTGAGTTAAAGAGAAATCCTTTTTGATTTACGGTAAATGCATAATCTCTTCCAGTGGGTAAGGTCAGAAGATAATTTCCAAGTGAATCCGTTTTAACTCTGGATATTACTTGTCTGGTTTGTAAATCGGTAAGCTCCAGGGTAGCGGAAATGCCAGTGCCTGTTTTTTTGTCAGTCACTTTACCAGTCACCCATCTTGTTTCATAGGGCCTTATTGATGGATTTAGTTCAAAGCTGTATAGGTCTAATCCACCATAACTGTCTTTTCTTTCACTGGCATAATAAGCCGTTTTCCCATCCGCGGTAATAAAGAGTGTTCCCTCTCGGTCAATTGTATTGATAGGGTATCCTAAATTTTTAGGGACACTCCATTTTCCTTCCGCCACTTTTCGCACCATAAACAAATCATCATCTCCATATCCTGGCCAGTAAGAGGAGGTGAAGTACAGTGTTTGGTTATCTGCATGGATAAATGGGCATTGCTCGTCTGCCGCACTATTTATTCCAGGACCTAAATTTTCCGGATCGCTCCATTGGCCATTGTCTTGTAATCGGCTAACATATAAATCACTTCCTCCCAGCCCTCCAGGTTTCCGGCTTGCAAAGTAAAGTTCTCTTTTATCAGGAGATAAGCAAGGTTGTGATTCCCACTGATCTGAATTAATACGGTTTCCCAGATTTTTAGCAGCAGACCATCCTTCTTTATTTTTATAGGATATATATAAGTCACATCCTCCATAGCTATCAGGTCTGTAACATCCAGTAAAAACAAGCCAGTTGCCATCTTGTGAGATCATCATAGCACCTTCACTCTGTGGTGTATTCAAGGATCCTTTTAGTGGCTGCGCATTTTCCCAAGGACTAGTTTTTTGTCGGCTCGAACCGTAAAAATCTTCATTATAGGTGTCGACTCGTCTGGTGAAAAAAAGTTGCGTTCCGTCAATGGTTTGTGAGGGCAGGTATTCAGACATTTTTGAATTAACAGTAGCTCCCAGATTTTTTGGTGCAAATCCAACTGTATTCTTTTCACTTTGTTGCTCTTTCTCCTGTTGCACAGCAAACGTGTAGGATCTTTTTCGGGTTAATGCCAACTCAAGTTGGGGGCCGGTTGGTTTTACTTGATCTATGTATTTGTCAGTTATTTCTAATGCTTTTATAAAGTCTCCGGTTCCTGCTAAACCAGATGCGTAGGATAGCCAATGTGGTTTAAAATAATTCAGATCTATAAACTGTGCACGTTTAAAACAAATAACACTATAGGGATAATTTTTGAGTTCCAACTGCAATCGTCCTAATGCTATCCAGGCATCAGCATAGTTTTCATCGGCGCTGGTGGCTTCTTGCAATAGTGTCACTGCCTCTTTGGTTTGATTTTCACTGGCTTTTTGAAAAGCTTTCTCATACAGTTGTAGTGCTTTTCGACTTACTTTATCGGGATTATATGCTTGTGCAGCTACAAGCAATGGAAATAGCCCCACCACGATGTGCAATACTATAATTCTGGAGGTCATGGTATGTTTAGGTATTTATGCACTTGCAGACTTAATTCCCACTGTGGGTTTTCTTTTATGTAGTCAAGTAGTAAAGGCGTAATTTTCTCTCGCTTGCTCCATTCTGGTTGTAAGAAAAGCTTGCAAGCCGTATTCACTTTTTTTGCGTGCGCCTCAGCCCATTCTAAATCACTTTTGTGATAAATAACAACTTTTAATTCGTGGGAAACTGCAAGTACCGATTCAAGGGGAGCTTTAAATTTTTTTGGAGAAAGGCAAATCCAATCCCAATTGCCAGATAGTGGATGTGCCCCAGAAGTCTCCAGATGTGTGGCCAATCCTTGCTCTTTTAACTGATTGGTCAACATGTCCAGTTTATGCATCAGTGGTTCGCCCCCGGTAACGACAACTAATTGGGCAGGAGTTTTTTTTACGGCCGCAACAATATCTGTTGGGAGATATTGAGGGTGTTTGGATGCGTCCCAGCTTTCTTTCACATCGCACCATACACAACCAACATCGCAACCTCCCAGTCTTATAAAATAGGCAGCCTTACCCTGGTGAAAACCTTCTCCCTGAAGGGTATAGAAATGTTCCATCAATGGGAGTTTGCTTATGGTTGTTGTGCCTTGCATAGAATTATAACGTGTAAGCAAACTAATTAGTGCCTTTGCTGGCAGGCTTGAAATGTGTTCTTAAGAAGTGCAGCAATAGTCATGGGTCCAACTCCTCCAGGTACAGGAGTTATCCAACTGCAAAGTGGTGCCACAGATTCAAAATGAACATCGCCTAATAAGCGAAATCCGGATTTTTTTGTGTTATCGTTCACTCTAGTGATTCCAACATCAATGACCACCGCCCCCTTTTTAATCATGTTGGCTTGTAAAAATTCAGGCTTTCCCAGTGCCGCTACAATAATATCAGCCTGTTTGCAATGTGTTTCCAGCTCTTTTGTCCTGGAGTGACAAAGCGTAACTGTACAATTGCCTTGTGGTGTATTACCACTCAGTAGTATACTCATGGGCCTCCCCACAATATTGCTTCTTCCTATAACAACGGCATTCTTGCCAGTTGTTTCAATTTGGTAATGCTCCAGCAGTAGCATAATGCCATAGGGGGTTGCCGGTATAAAACCCGATTGTCCTTGTACCATTTTACCCAAATTCACGGGATGAAATCCATCCACATCTTTTGCGGGGTCGATTGCTTTGATTACTTCTTCCTCAGCAATATGAGCAGGGAGGGGAAGCTGTACTAAAATTCCATCAATAGCTGAGTTCTTATTGAGCTCTGTAATCTTCTCAAGTAGTTGCGTAGCTGTGATGGATGAATCATAACGTAATAGAGTAGAAATAAAACCTGTTTCCTCGCAGGCTTTAACTTTGGCAGCAACGTAGGTGGCACTAGCTCCATTGTCCCCAATTAAAATTGCAGCCAGGTGTGGCACTTTTTTCCCTTCTGCTTTTAGTTTTTCAACGGCTATTTTCAGTTTTTCTTTAACCGCTTGAGCAGCTAGTTTTCCATCCAAAATTTTCATGCTGCGAAATTAGCATCAATTTGTAGGATTATTCGAATGAAAAACCAATTCTTTCCCTTGCTTCTCCGGTTGCCACCGATTAGACTTTAGGGATGGACGTTCGGATTAAATTGTGGGGGTGGCTAATCTCTTGTTTACTGTTTTTGCAGGGGTCAGTAGTATACGCACAATTGGGGACCCCTTCTCCTTTTCAAATTATTCAGCCAATAGATTTAGATACAGTTTTTCAAGCGGGTCCTGGTGGTGCGGTACTATATCCTGGGTTACCCATTTCAAAAAACGCTGTTACGCAATTATCCTATCACCGATTGATGGATTTGCGTAATTGGCAGCGACTATCATTCACGGCAAAAAGACAATTTCAGGCCACATCAAGTGTTTTGCAATTGACAGTGGAGAAACTCCCTGCTGCTGTTTCTTCCTCACAATTAACTATTCAGTTTTCAAGATTTTTACAACACAACTATGCTGTAGGCTTGCAGTTAGGCGTCTTAAGAAAGTCTTATCAGCTCTATCATCCTTCCTTAACACCTTTTGCACAAGTAGGTTGTTGGACTAAATTTTCACCTACTTTTTTTCATGCAATTTCTTTGGGGTTTTCAATGCGTGAGGTTGCGACAGGGTGGAAGCAGACTCCCTATATTCTGTTGGCCCGCAGTATTACATCAGTCCAGGTTGGTCGGGTAGCAACTTTTCAACTCCAACTGGAGAAAGCAAGTCAGTATTCGCTTTTCTGGCAGGCCGGTGTTAGTATTATTGGCAGTCAATCAATTTCATTTCGATTCTTATATAGTTCTGCACCACAGTGGTGGGTCATTCATTTTTTATTTCCGGTCAGAAAAATTTTATTAAACCTATCCTTGGGATTTCAGCCATTGCTCGGTACAATTTCTGGCTTCACAACCACTTGGTTAAAGTAAAACAAAATACATGGGGCATACAGCTTATCTGTTTATTTTATTCTTGCTTTGGCATGGGTGTACTTTTTTATCAGCTAACGCGCAGTCTGTTATTTCAAGTCCAGACCAGCTGCACACATGGCTTGAAACTGAGGGGCTTAATTGGGAGGATGAGGTGGATTCATCATTCATTTCAAATCACCTCAGTGGTAAATTAGATCTTAACAGGGTAGGCCCAAAACAGTTAGACTCCATTGGCGTTTTGACATCATTTCAGATTGAGAGTTTTTGCCAGTATCGTAAATCCTTTGGAAATTTTGTTGATCTCTATGAACTGCAAGCAATTCCTGGTTGGGATATCGGAACGCTAAGACGTGTAGCAAAGTGGTTCACCTTGATTCCACTTGAGTGGTATGAACAACCTCTATTTGGCAAGAGGTCGTATCAGTCTACACTTTCACTTCGTTGGCGATTGTCTGGTCAGCAGGAACAGAATAATACTAGCGCTGCCTCTTCTTGGTTGGGAGACAGGCATTCCTTGCAAGTCTTGTATCGTTATAATTCTCAGCAAATAAAAATTGGTATAACAGCGGAAAAAGATCCTGGTGAATATTGGATTACGCGTAACACTAAAATTCTTACTGATTTTGTAAGTGCGTATGTTTCTATTACAGGCAAGGGTGTGATGCGACAAATAACTATTGGTGATTTCACTGCAAACATGGCGCAGGGGCTTATTCAATGGCAGTCCATGAATTTCAGAAAAACGCCTGTACTACCTATGTTAAAGAAAAGCAAACCCGTTTTTCAACCGCATCGTAGTGTAAATGAATTCAACTTTCATCGTGGTTTTGCTATTGAGCTGGTTCAAAAAAATCATTCACTCTCACTATTTACATCATGGCGAGGACTATCTGCAAATTTTGGAAATTCGTCTATAGCAGATCTTGCTGGTATTACATCTTTTCATACATCTGGCTATCATCGAACTGAAACCGAAATTGCCAAAAAAAATAATGCAACACAGTTTGCTTGTGGTGGACGATACGCATATAGAAAAGGAGTGTTTTCTGCGGGTTTAAATTTTATATCGTACCAGTTTAGCGCACCACTAATAACTACTAATCGATCTTATGATCAATTTGGAATTATGGGTCGAAAATGGATTAATGCAAGTGTTGATTTTAGTTTTTCGTATAGAAACTGGCATCTTTTCTTAGAACAAGCTACTGACAAGAAAGGTTCTTTAGCTGGAATTACTGGATTGTTATATAGTGTAAGTAAACAAATAGATATTGGATGCTTAGGAAGGGTTTATTCAAGGGCTTATCAAAGTTTGTATTCAAATGCAATAGCAGAGGGAAGCCTGCCTTCCAATGAAGAGGGAGTTTTTTGGGCTATAAACATCAGGCTAAGTCCAACTTTGCAATTTCAACTATTTGCAGACTATTTTCACTTTCCCTGGCTTCGTTATTTAATTGATCAACCATCAAGAGGACTAGAGCGTTTTTTTCAATTCAACTATCAACCAGATAAGGACCACCTATTTTACTTGAGAATTCGAGAAGAACAAAAGTTGCAGACCATTTCTGATATCATTTCATCGGGTTCATTAAGTCCTGCGGCACCATATAATCGGATTCAATTAAGGTTGCACTTCGAGAAAGAGGTATCAAAAAACATAAAAATGACTTTCCGGGTAGAAACTACCCGAGTTGTTGAGCTTTCTGCTGAATCCTTAAATAAAAAGAGGGGTTATTTGAGCTATGTTCAGTTTAACCGCAAGACCAATCCTGGGAACAATCTGGTTTTACTAAGGTTTTTGATTTTTGATACAGATAGCTATCAATCAAGGGTTTATGCTTTTACGCCTGCAGGTGGGGGTACATTCACGCTGGGGCAGTATCAAAAAAGAGGGTATGATTTACTGCTTTCAATTGAAAATCATTCAATTAGGGTTGTTACGGCAAGGGTTAATTTTCAGTATACTACTACTCGAAGTCCAGCGCTTAAAAACCAGCTAGTATCCCTTCAGATTGCCTTGAAATTCCATGAATTAGCCTCCTCAAAAATTTATAGGCCAATTTAACTAATTGTTAAAAAAAAGGTTAACTTGCCGCAGCAACTATAGGCGCCAAGGTGTCTAAGTTGTTATTCTTTTGAACCAAAAACTAGTCAGTTCGTGCTGACTTTTAGCGTAGTTAAAAATTAAAAATTAACGTCAACATGAGAAAATTCGCATCACTGTTCACCATGTTAATGCTAACTGTAGCATTTGCATTTGGTCAGGCTCGTACGATCACAGGTACAGTAGTGGATGAGAGTGGGGTTGCCATACCCGGCGCCTCCATCCAATTGAAAGGAGCCCGCACTGGGGTTGCTGCTGACAACACAGGGACATTCCGTATCCAAGCCAAGGCTGGAGATGTATTGTTAGTGTCAGGAGCCGGTTTAGAACCCACAGAATTTACTGTAGGATCAGAAAACTCAGTTCGCATACAGGCAAAGCGCGTTGTAGCCGCTGGTAGTGAAGTTATAGTAACCAGTGGTTACGGTATTCGTAAGAGTCTCCGTAACATTTCAACTAACGCACAGGTTGTAACATCTGAACAGTTGAATACCATTCGTCAAACCAATTTAAATAACGCTCTAGCAGGTAAAGTTTCTGGTATCCAGGTTAGAAGTCAGTCTTCTGCTAAACTTGGAAGCACTGGTAGCATACGTCTTCGTGGTGAGTCAGGTTTTGGCGGAGGACAAGGTATCCTCTACGTAGTGGATGGAACTATTCTTCCCAATCCTAATGATATCAACTTGGATGACATCGAAGACGTTACTGTTCTTCAAGGTCCTGCTGCTGCTGCCATCTTTGGTCCTCAGGGAGCGGGTGGAGCAATTGTAATGACTTTGAAAAGAGCAAAAAAAGGTCAAAAAGGAATTGGAGTTGATGTGAACTTGGGTGTTCAGAATGATAAAGTTTATATCCTACCTAATTACCAGAATTCTTATGCAGGTGGTGGAGTAGGTGATTTAATGAAGTATAATTGGCAGCCTGGTCATCCAGAATCTTGGAAGCGTCTTGATGGTAAGTACTATCATGACTATGCGGACGATGCTAGCTGGGGTCCTCGTATGGTGGGTCAGGAGTACATTCCTTGGTATTCATGGTATGACGGTCACCGTTATTCTGGAACAACTGCTAAATTATTGCCTCAGCCTAATAATGCTCGTGATTACTACAATACGGGTGTTATGCTGAACAACTCTGTAAGCATTTCAAAAGCAACTGATAATACCAATATCCGTATGTCTTTCGGTAATATCGATCAGAAAGGCTTGATTCCTCAATCCTCTTTGAAGAAAAATACTTTCAGTACAATCGCTACAGTTGAAGTAACGGATCGTTTGACTGCCTCTTTAAACTTTAACTATATCACCCAAATTGTACGTGGAGAATTTGATGATGGGTATGCCAACCAAACGAGCGGATCATTCAATCAGTGGTTCCACCGTAATTTGGATATGGGCATCATGAAGGAACTCAAAGATGTACGCACTCCTGGTGGCATCATGGCTAGTTGGAATCACCTGAACCCTTCTGCTTACAACCCCAGCAATACACGCCCATTCTATGCTGGTAATTACTGGTATAACTTCTATACCTATTTCGATCACATGAAGCCTGTCGTGCAGACAGATCGTTATTACGGGGATATTTCTCTTTCTTATAAGATCAGCGAGAGCCTTCGTATCAAGGGTACATATCGTAAACAACAAAACAATATCTGGAGTGAGCAAATAATCACTTCTGACTTGCAGCAGAGTGCTACACAGTCCGGATACATCGCCTCGTACAGCACTTCTACTTCTAACTCCAACAGAACAAATATGGAGTTGTTGATCACGTATAATAAAAAGATTGGTGAATTTAATATTGGTGCTACCGGAGGTACAGATATCCTTCGTCAGTTGATCAAGGGTAACTCTGCAAACACGGTGAATGGTCTGAACGTACCCAATCTTTTCACAATTGGTAATTCTAAAGATCAGCCGGGTGTTGGTAACTCACGCAGTGACTACCGTTACAGTGCCATCTACACAACTGGTAACGTTACTTGGAGAAACTACTTGACAGCTGACTTTACATTACGTCAAGACTGGATGTCTGATTTGCCTCCTGCAAAATCTTACATCGTGTCTAAGTCTGCTGGTATGTCCTTCATCTTTAGTGAGCTCCTTAAATGGCAGCCGCTTAGCTTCGGTAAACTCCGTGCCACAATTGGTGAAATTCCAACGGGTATCGGTACCTACGTATATCCAGGTTTTGCCTACGGAGTGGGTTCAGTTCAATGGAATGGAAACTTCTTGATGGGTACTCCAGATCAGTTAGTAGATCCTAATATTCGTGGATCTGTTACACGTCAGCGAGAAATTGGTATCGATTTACGGTTCTTGAAAAATCGCATTGGTGCCTCAGTTACTTATTGGACCGGGGATGACAAAGACTTCCCAACTTCTATCCCTATCAATGGTACAAGCGGGTACACTAGTTTACGTACTAATGCTGGTTTGATCACCAAGCGTGGATATAACATCCAAGCTATGGGACGTCCAGTTTGGGGTAAAAATTTAAAGTGGGAGATCAATGCTACTTGGGGTATCCTAGCTGAAAATAAGGTTGTAACTATATCCGATGATGGAAAAGATGATACGCGTATCGCTATTGAAGGCCTGTGGGGAAGTACTGGTCCTTACATGGTACACCAAGAGGGTCGTAACTGGGGTCAGATCTATGGAAATGGTATTAAGCGTATCAATGGTCAACCAGTGTTGGATGCCAATGGAGCCTATGTTAACGATCCAAACGTGTTCTTCGGAAGTGCGCTTCCTAAGCATACAGGTGGATTCCAAACACAAGTTGAATACAAAGGGTTCATCTTAAACGCAAACGCAGACTGGGGAATTGGGGGTAAGTTCTTCTCATTATCTAATATGTGGGGATCTTTCTCTGGTTTAACTGCCCGTACTGCTGTTTTAAATGACAAGGGTAATCCAATTCGTGACCTTGTTTCCAACGGTGGTGGTATGCACGTATTTGGAGTGGATGCAAATGGAAATAAGGTTGATAAATATGTTGAGGCGCAGGATTATTTCCATAACCTCTACTATAGCAAAACCTTTGATCCCTATGTTTATGACTTAACATTTGTAAAACTTCGTGAAGTATCATTGGGATATACCCTTCCTATCAAAAAGTGGGGTGTTAATTGGGCACAGCGTGCTGTACTCTCTCTCGTTGCTCGTAATCCCCTCTTGATCTATGCGAAGACAAATGATTTTGATCCCTCTGAGATATCCAATATCAGTGGTGAGGCTGGAAACATGCCTGGAACCAGAGGTCTTGGTGCTAACCTCAAAATCAGCTTCTAATAAATCATGTTAAGATTAACAATAAAAGAAATGACTATGAGAAACTTCAGCATACAAAAAGTACTGGTACTTCCTCTCGCATTGGGAATGTTGCTTACCAGTTGTAAGAGATACTCTTCAGACTTCGGCGATACAAACCTTAACCCTGCTGCAACCACTACACCAATCCTCTCTGCATTGTTGACAAACGTAGAAGCTGGATTAGGCGGATATGGTGCACAGACTCGTGGTGGTTTATACTGTCAGTATTTTTCTGAAACACAGTATACGGACGTATCACTCTATTCAATCCCTCAAGTTAGTTTTGAGGGTGAATATTCTGGCTCGTTAAATGATCTTCAGAATATCATTAATACAAACACTAGCAACAATATGACGCAGGTTGCTCGTATCCTAAAGGCGTATATCTTCAGCACCATCACTGATCGTTGGGGAGATGTTCCTTACTCTCAAGCATTAAAAGGGGATAAGACTCCTGGCTTTGATAAGCAAGAAGATGTTTACCGTGGTTGCATGCGTGAGTTGACGCAGGCTGTTGCTGCTTTTAACTCTAGTTCTGCCGTTACTGGTGATATCATGTACGGTGGGGATGTTGCTAAATGGAAAAAGTTTGCAAACACGCTTCGTATGCGTCTTGCAATCCAGGTTAGCAAGCGTTTCCCAACCACAAGTGGTTGGGCTGCTGGTGAGTTCCGTGCTGCTTTAGCTGATGCAGGTGGAAGCATCACTGCAAATGCTGACAATTTTGAGGTGAAATATCCTGGCGGAAATTTCCAATCTCCTTGGTTCGCGCTTTATTTCACACGTAGTGACTACGGTGAAAGTGCTCCCATGGTTACCCTAATGAATTCATTGGGAGACGGACGCCAGGCTGCTTTTGGATCATCTTCACTTGGTGTTCCCTATGGCCGCGTTCGTGGTTTTGTTGATCCCTGGAGTCAAGCTAATCCAACTTGGGCTAGAATCCTTTCTTCCGGATATCGGCAGTCCAATAGTTCTGTGGTACTAGTTTCTGCCGCTGAGACACATTTCCTACGTACGGAAGCTGCTGATCGTGGCTGGACTACGGAGAATATGAATGCCTTATATCAGGCAGGTATTGCAGTTTCTTTTTCACAGTGGGGATTACCTCAGCCAGACGCTGCCTATTATGCACAAAGTGGTGTTGCCTTAGCTAGCGCTGCCGGAACAGCTGCTAATATTGGTAGAATAGCAACTCAGCAATACATTGCTGCATATCCTGATGGATTACGCGGATGGAATGTGTGGAGAAGAACAGGTTTCCCTTCCCTAACTCCTGCGCCCGATGCTGTTAACACCTCTCGTCAAATTCCAAGACGTTATACTTATGGTACAACTTCTTATGCAACTAACACAGCTGCAGTAACAGCTGCTGCCGCTGCAATTGGAGGTGACAACCAGGATACAAAAGTTTGGTGGGATCAGTAATCTTAACTACAAAAAGAAACAACTATGAATATGAAATCATCAATACTCGTTCTCCTTACCCTTGCTATGGGATTCACTGCTTGTATTAAAAAGGAAGTGACACCACTGAAAGACGAAGGTTCAACCTTTGTAAAGGTTCTCGGAGGAAGCAGCCCCGCTGTTGTTAAAAGTAATCCTATTGACTTCGTGAGTACTGCTCAGACTATCACAGTATGCGACGTTCGAAAGGATGCAGCCAACAGTGGTGACTTGAACAAGTCCACGACTGTAACCATCAAGGATGACACAGCTGCCGTTCGTGCCGCTAATCCTAGTTATCTTCAACTTCCATCAAATTTTTATACACTGGTCGGAAATGGTGTTACTAAGGCTGGAGGTATGGGCGGTAACTACACAGTATCCTTCAATGCAGGTGAATTTGTGAAGGAAATCCGTATTACTATACCTAACGCACAGTTGTTAAATCCTAGTCGCCTTTATGGACTTGGTTTTACCATTACTGGGGTTTCTGCTGACAGTAAAATTTCTTTTCAAAAATCAATTGTTGTAGAAATCGGCGCTAAAAATCCTTGGGATGGTGTTTATTTAATGACCGGAACGTTTTCGGAAGTTGTTAATCCTACTGCTTGGTCTTACATTGGCGATCAGCAATATTCTTTGGTCACGATCAGTGCTTCAAAATGTATTGTTCGTAATGATGATCTCAATGGTGGAATTCCTGGCTATATCTTTAGCAACGCCGGTGCTGGAACTTATTTTGGTTCTTACGGTTTGGTAATTGGTTTTGATGCCGCAACTAATAAGATCAATGAGTTCTATAACTATTATGGAGATCCAAGCTTACCTGCAACAGCCGGGGGTAACCCTGCTGCAGGAACTGGTGCACCACTTTATGCCTCCTCAAATGGACGTCGTGCTGTTTTGGATCCCTCAGGTGCAAATGCAGTACAGAGCAATAAAGACATTCTTGTTAAACACTGGATGCTGCAGCCTTCAGTAGTGCCAAATGGACCACGTGCTTTCTTTAACGAAAGATGGAAATACTTAGGCCCACGTTAATCCCTAACAAACTTATTTTACAAGAGGGTCCTATTTGGGACCCTCTTTTTTTATCTTTGAAAAAATTAGAAAATGAGTAACCCTGATTCAGCCCCCAATCAACTGAACATTGAAATTTCTGAGGAGATTGCCGAGGGCGAATATGCAAACCTGGCAATTATTACCCACTCTCATGCAGAATTTGTGGTTGATTTTGTGAATGTGATGCCTGGCACTCCCAAGAGTCGAGTAAAATCAAGAATCATTTTAACGCCGCAACATGCCAAGCGGTTGATGCGTGCTATAACAGAGAATATCCAGAAGTACGAGTCGATTAATGGTGCTATTAAGGACCTGGAAGAAGTGCAATTGCCATTGAATTTTGGAGGGCCTACTGCTCAAGCCTAAAATTTACATAAATCCTTCGTCTGCAAAACTGTAATACCCTTGATCGCTTACGATGATATGATCGAGCATGTTGATGTCTAGTAACATCGCTGCTTCTTTTAGCTTTTGTGTCAAGAGCTCGTCAGCCCGACTGGGTCTTAAATTTCCTGAGGGGTGGTTGTGGCATACTATAATACTCACCGCATTTTGTTGCAATGCCTTTTTTAAGATAATCCGTGGGTCTGCCACAGTTCCCGTGATGCCTCCTTCACTTACAATTTCGAAGTGATTGATACGGTTAGCTCTATTGAGGAATAGCACTGCAAATACCTCGTGTCTTAAATCTTGCAAGCGTACTTGTAAATAGCGCGCAATATCTGCGCTGCAGGTGACCTGTTTTTTATCAAGTGGCAATGAAGCATGCCTCCTTCTTCCCAATTCAAGCGCGGCGCAAATTAAAGCTGCTTTGGCCTTACCGATGCCTTTTAATCCTGAGATTTCTAATGGGGTCAATCTGCCTAATTCATGGAGATTTTGTTTAGCTAACTCCATTAACTCCACGCCCAGTTCCACCGCACTTTTTTCTCGGTTACCTGATTGTAACAATAACCCTATCAATTCGGTTGTGCTTAATTGACCAACACCCATCCTGAAAAGTTTTTCTCGGGGTCGATCTTCAGCGGACCATTCCCGTATTGTTTTTTTTGGGACCATCATCCAAGTATAAAGGGCTGCGGTAGGAGTGACAAGACTGTGAATAGGTTTTTTTGGAGGGCATAACATATGTCTTGCCTGATTGATATCTTCGTGCCACATCTATTTGATATCTCTGCTATGCAACATGCCAAAATCTTTTCCGGAACCGGCTCTCAGCAGCTGGCGGAACAAATCTGTAAGCAATTTGGGGCCAAGATGGGAAAGGTCAATATTCAGCGTTTTAGTGACGGTGAAATATGTCCTGTATTCCTTGAAAGCGTCAGGGGTGACTATGTTTTTATAGTGCAAAGCACCTATGCTCCCTCAGACAACATTATGGAGCTGCTACTCATGATTGATGCGGCTAAAAGGGCCTCTGCCTATAAAGTAATTGCTGTTTTGCCGTACTATGGATATGCCCGCCAGGACCGAAAGGACAAGCCCCGGGTGGCTATTGGTAGTAAATTGATAGCCAATATGTTAGTCGCGGCTGGTGCCGATAGGGTAATTACCATGGATCTACATGCGCCCCAGATTCAAGGGTATTTTGATATCCCAGTGGACCATCTGGATAGCCATGCTGTTTTCATTCCTTATATCGAAAAACTGAAGCTGGAAAACCTTACCTTTGCGGCCCCCGATGTGGGATCTGCCAACCGAATCAGGCAGATTGCCAGCTATTTCAATGCAGAGATGGTTATTTGCGACAAACATCGAAAAAGAGCCAACGAAATAGCCAGCATGGTGGTAATTGGGGACGTGGTTGGTAAGGATGTGATCATTATTGATGACATCTGTGATACCGGAGGAACCCTAGCAAAAAGTGCAGGGTTATTGAAAGAAAAGGGGGCTCGTTCAGTTCGTGCGTTGATCACACATCCTGTGCTCAGCGGCAAGGCCTACGAGAATATTGAAAACAGCGTGCTGGAAGAACTGGTGGTATGTGATACCATTCCGGTTAAACAGCTGGGGAGTAAAATTAAAGTGTTGAGCGTGGCTGATTTGTTTGCAGTAGCCATACGCAATGCTTTTGAGAACAAGAGTATAACCAGCCTCTTTGTGTACTCTCAGCTGAAAGGAAATTGAACCAATAAAACAAAATAGACATGAACACGATTACAATCGAAGGACAGCTGAGGACCGCATTTGGCAAAGGAGCCACCCGCCAACTACGCTCTCAGGAAATGGTGCCCGGTGTAATTTATGGGGGTGCGCAGGAGATCAATTTTGCTGCTCCTGCCGCGGCTTTCAAAAAACTGGTGTACACGCCCAGCTTCCAATTTTGTGAAGTGAAATTAGAGGGCAAAACCTATCGCACGATCCTTAAGGACCTGCAATTTGACAAGGTGGATGACGAACTGATCCATGTGGACTTGCTGGAGCTGGTAGAAGGCAAGAAAGTTATTGCCAACATTCCGCTTAAGTTCGTAGGTGCTTCTAAAGGAGTTAAAGACGGGGGTAAGCTTATTACCAAAATGAAGTCTTTAAAAATAAAAACCTACCCTAAGCATCTTCGTGAGCAGATTGAAGTTAACGTAGATAATCTTGAGTTAAATGGTAATGTCCGGGTAGAGGATGTGAAAATTGCAGAATTTGAAATTCTGAATTCTCCCCGTATTCCCATTGCTTCTGTGGTACTAACTCGTCAGTTAAAACAAGAAGAAGCTGCGGCGCCCGCGGTAACTGCCGCTGCTGCTCCAGCTCCTGCTGCTGCAAAAAAATAAAAGGCTGCTTAGCGATAATATCTCTAAAACCCGCGTCTTCCGATGCGGGTTTTTTGTTGGGGAAGGCCGATCTTTGAATCCTTCTTGTCTATGAAGTATCTAATTGTAGGTTTGGGGAACGTTGGGGACGAATACGCGCATACCCGGCATAATATTGGGTTTGATGTGGTGGCTTCTTTTATACAAAAACATCAAGGGCAGTTCTCCGTGGGTCGTTTGGCTTACCATGCCGAGATAAAATGGAAAGGAAAAGTATTTATTTGTATCTGTCCTACCACATATATGAACTTAAGTGGGAAGGCAGTAAAATATTGGATGGAGAAAGAAAAAATTGAGCGGTCTAATTTATTGCTTATTGTAGATGACCTTGCCACACCGCTCGATAAGATCCGAATCAAGCCTGGAGGCAGTGATGCAGGTCACAATGGTCTTAGAAGTATCCAAGAAAGCATTGGCACAACAGACTACCCCAAATTACGTTTTGGTATTGGAAGTGATTTTCCAAAAGGAAAACAAGCGGACTTTGTATTAAGTAAATGGAGAAAGGAAGAAGAACCACTGATCCAAAAAAAGATTACTGCTGCTGTGGAAGCTATTGAGGTTTTTGCCAATCAGGGAATAGCCATCACCATGAATCAATATAATAACCTCTCTTTCGCTTAATACATCTACCCCTATTATGAAAATAATTTGTATCGGAAGAAATTATGTAGCACATGTAAAAGAGCTGGGAAATGAAGTCCCTACGGAACCTGTAATTTTTCTTAAACCATCCACAGCGGTTCTTCCACTCCCCGGACCTTTTGTGATACCTTCTTTTTCGAATGATTTGCACTATGAATGTGAAATTGTCTTGCGTATCGCTGAAAAAGTTTGCTGTATTGATCAGCAAGCAGCGGCTACCGCTTATGATGCTATGACCGTGGGAATTGATTTTACGGCTCGAGATGTACAACAACGTCTAAAAGACAAAGGTCTTCCCTGGGAGAAGGCCAAGGCGTTTGACCAATCTGCTGTAGTTGGAGAATGGCGTCCGGCAGATCAATTCAAAAACAAAAAGGATATTCATTTTTGTCTCTATAAAAACAAAGAGTTGGTCCAGCAGGGACATACCGCTGCAATGATCAATTCCTTTGAAGCTATTATCTCACATGTTTCAAATTATTTTACGTTAGAGCCAGGGGATTTTATTTTTACAGGTACACCAGCCGGTGTCGGACCGGTAGAACCCGGTGATCAGCTGGAAGGATTTTTGGAAGACGATTCTTTATTTGATATTCAGGTAAACTAGTTCTAATAGTACGATGCAAGACCTCGCTTTACTCCGCCGTACATTTTCTCTGATGTGTCAGGTGCGTGCGATGGCATCTACGTACGAGGCTAATCGATCAGTTTGCACCTATGTTCATTCTACATCCAGGGGGCATGAAGCTATTCAATTAGCAGCCGCCTTTCAGTTGCAGGTACAAGATTTTGTCAGTCCTTATTATCGTGACGAGAGTTTGTTGTTGGGTCTTGGCTTTTCCCCCTATGAATTAATGCTCCAATTATTGGCAAAAGCGGAGGATCCGTTTTCTGGAGGACGGGAGTATTACAGTCATCCCAGTTATAATGGCAAAGGCAAGCCGGTAATCATCCATCAATCAAGTGCAACGGGTATGCAGGCGATTCCCACAACCGGAATTGCACATGGGATTCAGTATTGGGAAGAATGGATACGCGTTCAAAAGGAAAAAGGAGCTGATGCTGAGAAGAATCTACCTGCATTTATGAAAGCATCTAAAGCGCCCGTTGTGATCTGTTCACTCGGAGATGCCAGTGTAACAGAGGGGGAAGTGAGTGAGGCCATGCAAGTGGCGGTTTTAAAAAAATTACCAATCATCTTTTTGGTGCAGGATAATAATTGGGGGATCAGTGTAACGGCGAGTGAAGCCAGAGCGATGAATGCATTTGAGTTTGCTGCTGGTTTTAAAGGATTGAATCGGGTGCAGGTGGATGGTAGTGATTTCGAAGCTTCATATTCGGTGTTAGAAGAAGTGGTAGGGCAAGTTAGAAAAAACAGACAACCCTATTTAATTCATGCACAAGTTCCTTTGTTAGGCCATCATACCAGTGGGGTGCGTAAGGAGTTCTATCGAACAGACGAGGACTGGCAAAAACACCAGACTCATGATCCCTTTCTAAAACTTCGAAAAAGATTAGTTGCCATACTGGGTTCTGATCAAGAGGTCCTAGCTATGGAGCAAGAAGCTATAGCATTTATTGAAAAAGAGTTTGATCGTGCCACTGCTGCGCCAGAACCAGATCCTTCTTCCGTATCGGATCATGTCTACGCACCCACACCTCTATTAGAAGAGAAAGGGAAACGTGATGCAGGACAGGGACAAAAAATTCCGATGGTGGATGCTGCCTTATTTGCTATTCGCGAGATCATGGAAGCGCACCCTGAAGCCATTCTATATGGGCAGGATGTAGGAAGAAGATTAGGCGGAGTGTTTAGAGAAGCGGCAACGCTTGCAGAGCAATTTGGTGATCATCGCGTGTTCAATACAGCCATTCAA
>SXWI01000163.1 GCA_005791465.1 Bacteroidota bacterium
TACAACAGTTACGCGGTTTTCTAGTAGAATTACGATCCAATTTATAGTGTCCATGAAAAAAATAGTTCTCTTTCTGTTAACAGCACTTGTGCTCTTTACAAGTCAGGCACAAAATCGTTTTGAGACCTTGGTAGAGCGCCCCAATGAAAAATCGCTCGTAGGCATTATATCAAAAGAGGTGTTGAGTAGTGAGAGTAGTTTTACCTGGTTTACTGAAAATTATAAAGCATATCAACCGCATGCTTTAGGGCTTTCCACGTTAAAAAATTATCGCGATTCCATTCAGTTGCTGGCTTTCATGGGAACCTGGTGTGAGGACTCGCATTTTATTATCCCGCGCTTTTTTGCACTGGCTGAACAAGCCGGCATAGACAGCAGCCGTATTATATTGCTGGGAGTTAATCGAAAAAAAGAAAGCTGGGGTGACCTCACTAAAACCTTGGGAATAGTTAATGTTCCTACCCTGCTGGTTTTTCGCAATGGAAAAGAAATTGGTCGGGTAGTAGAATATGGCAAATATGGTCAGTTTGACCGAGAGCTGGGTGAGATTATTCAACAATCATTCAGTGGGCCACGTTAAGCCCAATGTGTGCGCAGCTTGTAATAATTCAAGATTTACCGCTTCACGAATTGCATTGAAATCAGAAATAGGTATAGCAGCGGTATAATATTCAATATCCACAACTACACGATTTAAACGAAGATCACTGAGTGCTACACTAGATTGTTCCACTTTTTCGCGTTGCAGAATAATCCGCGCCCGCTCTACAAACTCCTGCAATAAATAAGGTGTGTTGGAACTAGCTAATTCTAGTTTTAATTCGGCGCGTCTTTGTGTTCGCAACGAAAAATTATCAAGAACGCTATCGACCATCTGCTTATTAGGTACCGTAACAAATGTTTTTTGTTCTGTACGAATACGTGTGCTGCGTAATCCTATTTTTTCCACGGTACCTGTAATGGCATTTACTTTCACTAAATCACCGGTGGCAAAAGGCTTATCAAAGAATATAATAAAGGAGGCGATTAAATTTTCTAAACTCTCTTTTAATGCCAAAGCAATAGCTGCTCCTACAATGCTCAAGCCTGTTAGGAGACTTCCTATATTCCAACCAAATGCAAATCGAATAATTACAAGCAGCGATATAATAATGATCAAGACCTTAAAAAAATCCTTGAAAAAAACAATCAACTGGTTATCCGATTGATCAGGGGATTGCCCTGCACGTTGTTCCAATAAGATAGCCGCAAAGTCAATTGCCCGGATTAATAAAGACGTAAAGGTTGAGATCAATAAGAGTGTACCCAGACTATTTATTAACTCCTTGGTATCAAACTTATAAATTGAAATATTGAATGCCGGAGGAAAATTTAATCGATACAACATCACCACCGTTACCAATACCAGTACAAATCTTTCGAGTGGCCCAATTACTAGTTCATTAAATAAAGGACGCTCTACTTTCTTTAACAAGTGACGCAGCCACCTGAATAATAGGCCTGCAAAATAATTGGAGATTGGATGACGCAGTACCCAAACCAGCGTAACCACAACCAGTACGGTCAGGTAATCACCAATTCCATTATTGCCCCATTGTTGCTGCCAGAGACTGTTCATACAAATTGCTAACTAAATATATTAAATAAAAACAGTAAAGTGATTAGCGATCCCGTCTCACAATAGATTGCTCCCCCTTTTGATAGGCTTTTAAGGATATGATAGACCCCTCCAACACTGCGTACGTATTATAGCGAATCCAATCACCCAAATTAATATAACGCGCTGCTCTTGCCTGTTCCGGATAACTAATTGGCCAGTCAATAGGCAAGTGACGATGCCCAAATAAAAAATAATCAATGTTTTCTTGCCCCAGATATGTTTTACAATAGCTGATCAGCCATTCTTTATTCTCACCCAGAAAATGTTCTTCGCGATCTGCAGTTTGTGCCCTGCTTTTTTGACTGAAATATGCTGCCAACCCCATGCCGATGCGAGGCGGAAGCATCCCAAATAACCATTGACAAATCGGATTTCTAAAAATCAGTTTAAGTCTTTTGTATCCCTTATCCCCAGGTCCTAACCCGTCGCCATGTCCTAAATGAATACGGAGTCCATTTCGAATAATTGTAATGGGTTCAAAATAAATTTTCAAATTCATCTCCTGCGTAAAATAATCCCGTACCCACATATCATGGTTCCCCACAAAAAAATGCAAGGTAATGCCCCGGTCACTCAACTCGGCTAGCTTACCTAACAAACGGGTATACCCTTTGGGAACTACTTTTTTATACTCATACCAAAAATCAAAGAGATCACCCATCAAAAAAATCTCTGTGGCATCGTTACTAACCTCCTCTAAAAAAGCACAAATTATCTTTTCGCGCTCAAGACTACGCAACGGATCGGGAGCACCCAGATGGAAATCGGAAAGGAAATAAATTTTTTGTGTTTTTGACACAGCAAGGATTTAGTTACACGAAGATTGAAAACTTTTTTTAATCTCAAGCCTCGACTAAGAACAAATACACTTCTTTTGGACCATGCACGCCTACTACTAATGTTTTTTCAATATCTGCCGTGCGGCTGGGGCCCGTAGCAAGTGCCAGCAAAGAGGGATAATTGGGACCATACTTTTCACGGACTCCCTGTAGGGCATCCTTGATATCATAAACCAGTTGATCTACAAAAGCAATACAGATATGAATGGGTGCATACACACTAGCCGTTCTTCCTTGTGTTTGAGCGCTGCTGAGCAAGATGGATCCGGTACGCGCCACTAAAAACTCACAGCTTGTTACTGCCACACTACACTCAGCTAAATCAGTTTGAGTTAAACGTTCTGCCAGTGGATCACCTAGCAACTGTACTAGTTTTTCTTCCGCACAAAATACAGGCGCCCAATCTTGTTTTCTGACCAAGCTTCCAAATTGAAATGCCAACTCCTGACGATTGATACAGTAAATAAACTTTCCCTGTAATTGGGTGAACTGTTCAGCAAATTCAACTTCTAATTCCTGTGTGAGGCTAGGAAAAACAGCGCCACCCTTTTCACTTTGAGGGAAAGGCATGGGAGTTTCAAGTGCGAGAGCTTCTCGAATTCGTTTAAGAATATTTTCCTTGGCAGGCGAGATATTCATAATCAAGCATTGCTTTCAGTAGTGTTATTCTCTTGTGCAGGTGAGGATTCCGGAACTGGAATCGTTTCCTCTGCAGAAATTACTTTCTTTTCTTCAAAAGGACGTTTGCCAATCAGGACTTCCACATCACTTTGAAACAATACTTCTTTTTCCAAGAGTGCATTAGCCAGTTTCTCTACTTCCTCTTTTTTATCTATCAATAATTTTTTAGTGCGCGCGTAGGCGGAATCTATCAGATGACGCACTTCGTAATCAATCAGCTTTGCTGTATCGTCAGAATAAGGTTTTGTAAATGCATTCTCCTGTTGCGGATCATAAAAGCTCACATTACCAACTTTTTCGTTCATCCCATACACCGTTACCATTGCATAAGCGGTACGGGTAATTTGCTGTAAGTCGTTTTGTGCTCCGGTAGAAATTTTTCCAAAGAAAATATCTTCACTGGCGCGACCACCCAGTGTCATACAGATCTGATCATTGAGTTGATCGGTATTGTAGAGGTACTGTTCCTTGGGAGTATATTGCGCATAACCTAATGCTGCGGTGCCACGCGGAACAATGGTCACTTTCAACAACGGATAAGCATGCTCCAGGAACCATCCACAAATAGCATGACCCGCTTCGTGATAAGCAATGATCTTTTTCTCCTCAGGAGAAATAATCTTATTCTTTTTCTCCAGTCCTCCAATTACACGATCCACTGCATCCTGAAAATCTTGCATATCAACGGCCTCTTTGTTTTTGCGCGCTGCAATCAAGGCTGCTTCATTACAAACATTGGCGATATCAGCACCGGCAAATCCGGGTGTTTGCTCAGCCAGTTTATGGATGTCGAGTGTTTTAGAAATTTTAATCGGCTTGAGATGCACTTTAAAAATATCCTCCCGTCCTTTTAAATCGGGTTTGTCAATAGAAATCTGACGATCAAATCGGCCCGGACGCAATAACGCGCTATCAAGTACATCAGGACGGTTGGTTGCTGCCAACACGATAATACCCGTATCGGTTCCAAAACCATCCATCTCCACCAACATTTGATTGAGCGTGCTTTCCCGTTCGTCATTACTCATCATGGCATTCTTTCCACGTGCACGACCAATGGCATCAATCTCATCAATGAAAATGATACAAGGTGCTTTTTCACGAGCCTGCTTGAAAAGATCACGCACACGGCTGGCCCCTACTCCCACAAACATTTCTACAAAGTCAGAACCACTCAAACTAAAGAAGGGAACCTGTGCTTCACCTGCCATTGCTTTTGCCAGCAATGTTTTACCAGTACCGGGGGGGCCTATCAATAACGCGCCTTTAGGAATCTTACCACCTAGGTTGGTATATTTTTTGGGATTCTTTAAAAAGTCCACAATCTCCATGACCTCTACCTTGGCTTCGTCCAGACCAGCCACATCTGCAAACGTAATATTTACACGCGTTCCCTTATCAAATAAGGTTGCCTTTGATTTGCCAATATTGAAAATACCTCCACCGCCAGGACCACCGCCTGCACCACCACCCATCTTACGCATCATCAATACCCAGATTGCCACAAATAATAAAATAGGAAGAATTAATTGTATAGCACCACCGATCCAATCCCTTTCACTTTCTACTTCATAGGGTACTTCAGTTGCTGTATAGGGAACCTGATCACGAGCAGCGTTATCTCGTTTCTCTCTATAGAAATCGTCCATAGATTTCTTAAAACCATCCGCACCGGTGATCTTAAATGCCATATGAGGACCTTTAGGATCTACCTTACCAGCTGCTTCTTTTATTTCCTTGGTATGCGCCTTTTGACCAGCCGGATTGAGATAAACTTTAACCAGCTTTCTGTTGTCAATGATGGTATAATGATCAACCTGACCTTGCGCCACCATGTTCTTGAAATCCAGCTCATTGATCTTAGCCATGTTTGGAGTCAAGGGGCCAAATAAGGAGGATCCGATCAAAAAGACCAGGATAATCGCATAAAGCCAGTAAATATTGAATTGAGGGCCTTTCCGGTTGGAAGTTCCCGGAGTTTTATCTCCTGATTTTCTTTTTTCTCTGTTTGGTAACATAA
>SXWI01000164.1 GCA_005791465.1 Bacteroidota bacterium
CTTCAACAGGGCCTTACCATAAAATCAGTGTGGGGAGACTACCAATTAAATTCCTTTGATGCCGGTCAATCACCACGGATGATTTTCTACGCGCAGCGTGAGAACTAATAATTTCGATTATTCATAATTAGATATCGGGAGGTCTCAAAAATCGCGTCTGTTAATTCAGACAGTGCTCGTTGAGTTTTTTTCACCTCACCGAATGACTTCGTTGAAATAGAATCCTTTAAGGACAATAATAATTCCTCCCCCGTATTTAGATGTCTAGTGAAATAATAGTCGTTAGTCACCAACCCAATCCGATCGGATGCGTTAGTAACAAAAGCAAAATGATTTTTTTTAGTAGGATCCAACAAATCCCGACCCAAGGTTCGATTTTCATAAGGACGATGTAATAAGCCTGCAATAGTCGGCAATACATCAATTTGTGAAACTACCTCCTCTCTTCGCTGTGGAGACAGTAAACCAGGCGCGTAAAACAAAAGTGGCACATGCTGGTCAGTGAGCCGTTGCGTTGTCCAGACAGAGGGATATACGGCAAGCGCATTCCCTGCTACGCCATGGTCGCCAATCAGTACAAATATGGTATTAGAAAAATAATCAGCACGGGAGGCTTTCTCAAAAAAAGAACGAAAACAATAATCCGTGTAGCGAAAAGCGTTGTATTCATCCACTGACTCAAAACCAAACTTTGCTAATTTATCCTCGGGTAGTGTGTCACGGATAAAGCCACTATCGGAAAGAGGAATAGCGCGTTGAAAAGGACGATGATTTCCGGATGTTTGTATGTAAGCAAAAAATGGTGCCTTTGCCTCATTAAAAACCTGATGTGCTTCCAAAAACAAATCCTTATCACTAATCCCCCATACATTAATTGGCGGAATGGACGAACGCATGCCTGTATGCATGGTCAATCCCTTAATATTACGGAGAATACCCTCAAAATTATTGAACTCAGCATCTCCGCCTAAGAAGTAATGCTTCTGATACTCTTCTAAACTATTGACAAGGGTATATTGATTTAACGCCAAAGGATTTTGGCTGGAAAATTTAAATAGTTGCGCATCTGGAATTCCGGTGAGTATTGCAAACAAAGCCCTTGCCGTGGAAAAGGTAGGAGCAAAACAACGTTCAAAAAATACCCCTCTTTTGGAAAGTGAATCAAAGAACGGAGTAGTATGAAGCGGATTTCGACTCATACTGCTTTTGTACATACTAAATGATTCACACTGAATGAGCACTATATTAGGTTTGCTCTCTGTGGCTGTACTTCTTGGTCCAACCGATCGGTTAAATGAAAGTGAACCCGGAGACTTCCAATCCATCCAATTTGCTAAAACAGGATACAGCGCCCTGGCACGATCCTGGTTGTAGCTGGGCTGACGAAGACTTAACGTACCAACAAAATTTTGAAGCGGATTAATCGACAAATAACTCAAGAAGCTTTGCTGAAAACGAAAACTATCCTCCCTTTTAAGAGGATGTACGCTAAAAGAACCATGTACAAACAGACTCAATAATAACGCACCTCCAATAAAGAAGCCACGTGTATGTGGAATGCCCAAGCCATCAGTTTGACTGATTACCTGCCAATGACTTTTATGATACATCCATCGGAAACTGAGAACCGCTGCTATCAAGCCCACAAGCATCCATAACAAAGGATAAGTTTGCCAGATCATTTTCACAGAAATAGTAAAGTCTTCTGCAAAATTCATAGCACCTGCGTCAAGGGGTGTTTGATTATAGGAAAAACTTCCGAAACCAGCTGCGAAAAAAAAGAAAAGCACAAAGGTCAGAATAGCCAGATACCAGGTCCAATATCGCTTATTGGAATCAGAATAAAAAGGAGATAACGAGGGCTGAATACTGAATAATACAATCGGTAGCAATACAATAGCAATCCAACGAAGATCATACCGAAGACCCAGTATAAACGAGGATGAAACCTGCTCCCATCCCAGATCAGCAGGCCTGAATGCAAAAAAAATTATAATCCGATAAGTGGTGAATAGCAGGAGTAATAAAAAAAATAAATTAATGACCCACAACAAGGTCTTTGGTATCCGAAGATGTGACCTGAACATGCTGCAAAGAAACAACATAACTTAAACAGTAAGGCTCCTTACTTTTGTTAGTACAAAAGATTACTAGCTTGGAAAAAATCGGACAATTGGATCGTTGGTTATTTAAACAGGTTAATTCCACGGGGGGAAACACCTTCTTTGATTGGCTGCTACCCTCTTGGCGGACCCCCTCCTTCTGGATTCCAGCATACGTAATACTGCTCCTTGTACTGATTTACCGATTCAGACAGAAAGCAGGCTGGTGGATCTTTTTTTTGATTGCCACTGTGGGGATGGTAGATCTTATCGGTAACCAGCTAATAAAACAGACTTTTGAACGGCTAAGGCCATGCAACGATCCTTTACTGGCCGGGGAGGTGTTGCTACGTATCCCCAACTGTGGAACTGGTTTTAGTTTTATTTCGAATCATGCCGCCAATCATTTTGCAATAGCCACCTTTATGTTTTTAACCCTTAGCAAATGGCTAGGCAAAACTGGATACTTATTGTTTTTTTGGGCATTTTTGGTTGGCTACGCGCAGATTTATGTAGGCGTGCATTACCCCGCTGATGTTTTGGTTGGTGCAATGGTAGGAACCACCGTTGCAGCACTCTTTGCAAAGCAATACAACAAACAGCCTCGATTTGCTATCTTCGGTAGCGAAAACTCGATTTAAAACAGATGGATTTCATTATCCTTGGCGTCTTGATTTTTTTGAATGCATTATTTTCCATGTCAGAGATTGCATTAGTCTCTGCCAGGAAAGGACGGCTGGAACATTTAGCAGAAAAAGGGAATAAACGCGCCCAACGGGCCCTGGAACTTTCAAATCACCCGGAGCTTTTCTTGTCGGCTGTACAAATTGGAATCACACTGATTTCAATTCTTACCGGGGTTTATTCCGGAGAACAGTTTAGTGAACAACTGCTGCCACATTTGATAAATCAGGGGGTAGAACCTGAGCTAGCGGATACACTGGCTACATTGATTATTGTAGTACTGGTCACTTTTGTTTCCATAATTTTTGGCGAATTAATACCCAAGAGAATTGGACTCATTCGGGCAGAAAAATTAGCTATAGCTGTAGCGGGCCCGATGCGGGTATTTGGACAAATTACTTATCCCTTCGTTTGGTTACTCAATAGCAGCAGCACTCTGTTTTTCAAAATATTTAAAATTAGAAAAGGTTCAAACGACGCCATCACGGAGGAAGAGATTAAGACCCTTATTACGGAGGGAGCTGAAGCCGGTAATATTGAAGAGGAAGAACAGGAAATTATTGAAAGAGTCTTTCATCTCAGCGACCGCAGTATCACTTCGCTGATGACACACCGTAGTGATATTATTTGGTTTAGCGAAAAAGATACGGAAGATCAAATCAAAGAAAAGATTGTACGCGAACCTCACTCGGCCTATCCAATCTGCAAAGACAGTATCGATACCATCAAAGGCGTTGTATCGATCAAAGATTTGTATGTAAGTCCTGACCATTTGCAGCTGGGAGAGGTGATGCAACCTGCCTTGTTCATCCCGGAAAATATTTCTGCATATCAAGTATTAGAGCGATTTAAAACATCCAAAGTTCATTCGGCGTTTATTGTTGATGAATATGGAAGCATACAGGGAATGCTGACCTTAAATGATATCTTGGAAGCTATTGTGGGAGAGATTCCACAAGAGGAAGGGCCCGACTACGAGATCATTGAACGAGAGAATGGAAGTTTCTTGATTGATGCACAAATTCCTTTTTATGATTTTCTGTCCCGATTCGACAAAACTGAATGGATGAATGAGGGCGAACAAGATTTTGACACGCTGGCCGGATTTATTTTACACCAACTGGAAAGGATTCCTAAAACAGGCGAGAGATTTCAATGGAAGGGATTTTCCATTGAAATCATTGATATGGATGGGCACCGTATCGATAAAGTTTTAGTGGAAATCAGCGAATCCATTCGAGAGGATATGGAGTAGCAATCAAAAAACTAATGAAGCGCTTGTTGCAGGGTATTCCAGCTTAGCACTTTTTCGCTTATTGCGAGTCGAAAAGTGGATCAGGTTAACCTGATCATCGTATAATTCATAAAGGAGACTAGTTTCAATAGCGGCCTTTTCAATCATTGAAGGAGCCTTCTCAACCTCCAAGTATACATAGACAGCCTCCCTTTCTTGCTCGAAACCTAAATAATTCAGCGATACAGTTTTTCCATTCACCTGAAGGGACAAATGCGTTTTAAGATAATGCTGCACCAAGCTATCCATACTTGAATGAAGGGAAGTTGCTATAAGATCTGCCTTTCGCCTATAGACTTTTGAAAGCACGGCCTCAAAGTCATCAGTAAAAAGCTTACACTGTACCTCCAGGGTGGCTTCAGCAGCATTATGATTTATCTCCACTACGCCCACATGAAATGGATGGATAACTGGGTTTTGATCCCCCAAGGGGAAAATTCCCCATAAAAGCCAGCCAACCAAGGTAAGTACCGCTTGCATAAAATATTTTCCAATCACAAAACTCTGGATTATTTTCATAGCTTGATCGGATTCTTGAAAATAGTTAGCTGACTTATGGAGGCATTTCAATTTTATTTTCCCTTTGGATGGGAGCATATTATCAGCTTAGATGCGTTGGATCACCAGCTATTTCTTCTTGCACTCATAGCGCTCTATAGTTGGCGAGATTGGAAAGCAATTTTGGTATTAGTTACTGCATTTACGGTGGGTCACTCCTTGACGCTGGTACTAAGTGTGTGGGACTGGATTCGGGTAGACAGCAAATGGGTAGAATTTTTTATCCCGCTAACTATAGTAATAACGGCCGCACGAAATTTATTTGAAAAATCCGCAGGACCGCAACCTCTCTTTAAAAGTTATGCCTTAGCTCTTTTTTTTGGCTTGATCCACGGGTTGGGTTTTGCCAACACAATCCGAATGATGCTGGCCAGCGACCAACAATTGGGATGGGGACTGCTAGGATTTAACCTAGGCCTTGAGGCTGGACAACTCGTTATTGTCAGCCTATTGCTGGGACTCACTTTCTTAATCACAAATAAAATGAAAGTTACTCCATTGATTTACTCCTACTTAATATCCTCACTTGCCTTGGGAGTTTCCATTGGAATTTGTTACAATAGATATCCATTAAATTTTTAATACATCAATCATGAGAAACCTGCTCTTAATTCTTCTGCTGCTTGTTGGAACTATTTCCGCACAAGCACAAAACATTCAAAACAATCCGGGTAGTAATCACGGTAACAAGTTTGAACAGTTGGGCACTATTTTCCCAACACCAAATGAATACCGCACTGCCAGCGGTGCTCCAGGACCTAAGTATTGGCAACAACGTTGCGACTATGACATTGTCTGTGAACTGGACGAAAAAAATTTAAAATTAAAAGGGGCTGAAACAGTTACTTATTTTAATAACTCGCCAGATGTACTCACGTATTTGTGGCTTCAGTTGGACGAGAACGAGCATAGTTCTGTCAATAACGCTAATTACCAAAATAGTTCATCGCTAAGCCGACAATTGAGCGTACAGCAATTGCAACAAGCAGCTGAGGAAAAGGGAGATAATGGACTTGGATTCCAAATCACCAAGCTAACGGATGCATTGGGAAAACCCTTGCGTTATACCATCAACAAAACGATGATGCGCCTTGAACTTCCCACTCCATTGAAGCCTGGTCAACGATTTGCTTTTAAACTAGATTGGAACTATAAGATCACAGACCGTATGACCATCGGCGGACGTGGAGGGTATGAATTCTTCCCTGAGGATGGAAATCATCTTTTCACCATGTCCCAATGGTATCCTCGCCTCTGCGTATATAGTGATTTTAAGGGTTGGCAAAATCAGCAATTCACCGGCCGTGGAGAATTTGCATTGACATTTGGCAACTTTAAAGTACAAATGACTGTGCCAGCTGATCACGTGGTACTTTCAACAGGAGAATGCCAAAACTATCCGTTGGTACTAAGTCCTGCTCAGCTTAGCCGCTGGAACAAGGCTCAAACTACTAAAGAACCAATAGAAGTAGTTACCCTCGAAGAAGCAAAAGCTGCAGAGAAACAAAAATCAAGTCAAAAGAAAACATGGATTTACAAAGCAGATAATGTTCGCGACTTTGCCTGGACTTCCTCCCGTAAATTCATTTGGGATGCCATGCCAGCCATGGTAGAAGGTAAAAAAGTAATGTGCATGAGCGGATATCCCAAAGAAGCCTATGGATTATACCGTCCCTACTCTACTAAAGCAGTTGCACATACGATTAAATCATATTCGAAGTTTACGATCCCTTATCCCTATCCTGTAGCGCAAAGTATTGAAGCATCCAATGGAATGGAGTATCCCATGATTTGCTTTAACTACGGACGAACAGAAAAAGATGGTACGTATAGTGAGAGTACTAAAAATGGAATGTTAGGAGTGATCATTCACGAAGTGGGACATAACTTTTTCCCCATGATCATCAATAGTGACGAAAGACAATGGAGCTGGATGGACGAAGGACTCAACACTTTTGTTGAATACCTCGCAGAAGAATTATGGGACAATAAATTCCCAAGCCGCCGCGGACCTGCTGCCTACATTACTGATTATATGAAGCTTCCTAAAGATCAATTGGAGCCCATCATGAGTAATAGCCACAATATTGTTCAGTTTGGGCCCAATGCCTATTCAAAACCAGCTACCGGATTGAACATTTTACGGGAGACGGTAATGGGTCGTGAGCTTTTTGATTATGCATTCAAAGAATACTGCAGAAGATGGGCCTTTAAACATCCTGAGCCGGCAGATATGTTCCGTACTTTGGAAGATGCCAGCGGTGAAGACCTAGACTGGTTTTGGAGAGGTTGGTTCTATAGCACGGATGTATGTGATATCTCACTTGATACTGTAAAGTATGCGATGGTAGATACAGCCGCTACACAAGCAGGTGGAAGAGCGAGCTCTTTTAAAAGAAGCGCAGATCGTCCCTTAGTAAATTCTTTTGAGGACATCTCCAAGATTCGCAACCGTGAGGACAAATCAATCACTTTTGCAACGGATGCTGACACTACCCTGCGTGATTTTTACTGGCGTTATGCCCGCGGATTGGAGCCTTATGATACTGCACAAATTGAAATGAGCTTTGGTGGCGCTGCCCCAGAGAAGTTAACAGCTGAGGAAAAAGCTAAGTTCAGCAACCTCCATCAATACGAATTAACTTTTTCCAATAAAGGAGGTTTGATCATGCCAATTATCATTGAGTGGACCTACAAGGATGGATCTAAAGAAGTTGAAAAAATTCCAGCACAGGTTTGGCGTTTAAATGAGAAAAAAGTAACCAAAACCTTTATCAAAGACAAAGAAGTAGCTTCTGTTAAGTTGGATCCACTTCGTGAAACAGCTGACATCGACGAAAAAAATAATAGCTGGAATAAATTTGAAGCACCTTCTCGCTTTACAATATTCAAGCAAGGCCAAGGACCCCGTCGTGGTGCCGGAGGCCAAAGCGGAAACCCGATGCAACGCGCACAAGAAGCTAAGAAAGGATTCTAAGCATGCGTAAGGCTTTCTTACTTGTCTTATTTTCATTAGCACTACTCTCGGTCCAGGCAGCAATCGTAGATACTGTCTGGATTGAGAGTAAGGCAATGAAAAAATCATTTCGCTGCGTGGTGATCCAACCCACAGCCTCTACACAGCAAAAGGGGCTCTACCCGGTAACCTACCTATTACATGGTTACGGTGGCTGGTATGCCAACTGGATTATCAGGGTGCCGGAACTTAAGTTCTATGCGGATCATTATCAGATGATGTTGGTCTGTCCCGAGGGAAATAACGATTGGTATATCAACAGTCCCGAAATCGATTCCCTGCAGTGGGAAACCTACATTACTATTGAAATTCCAGCCTACATTGATAGCCACTACCCAACCAAGGCCAATCGAATGGGAAGAGCTATTACTGGATTAAGTATGGGAGGACATGGTGGTTTGTATCTCGGATTAAAAAACAGCACCACCTTTGGTGCCTGTGGCAGTATGAGCGGTGGCGTTGATCTTCGTTTTCGAAAAAGCAGCTGGAGTTTATTACGACTATTAGGAGATACCACGCTGCATGCACAACGATGGATCGACTATTCTGTTACAGGACTAGTTGATAAAATAAAACCAGGCGAGTCTGAAATAATCATTGATTGCGGAACAGAAGATTTTTTCTTTGGCATCAATGAAAAACTACACCAACAATTAACGTTGCGCGGCATTCCACACGAATACACTACGCGAGCAGGTAAACATGACTGGAACTACTGGAAAAACGCAGTTTCCTTTCAACTACTTTTCTTTCATCACTATTTTACTAAAACAGAAACTCCCTAATTCTTCTTTTTCTTTTTATCAAAGTCCTGTAAAACTTTTGGAATTACACGGGGAGTAGTATCAGGAACAGAAGGCGTAACAGCCTCTTCTTGTAACTTGTTCATCACAAAATTCTCCACCAGTAACACCCTCCCGCTACGAGGATCATAATGAACCATCCTTCCATGCCGCATGGCAATTCCCTCATTTTTGACCACCACTTCGCCCACTCTTTTATCTGGGTCCTTTAAATCATAAACACCAACCGTATCATAGGCAATAGCCGGATCCATGGCTCGCCACTGTTCTTCCCTAATTAAACCACCATTGTAGGAATAGTAACGCTGATTGCCATGCAACTTTCCCCAGCGATAGTTTTCTTCAGCAATTTTTACTCCCTCGAGGGAAAATCGTTTCCAAAGCCCTTCCCGCTGACCATTTTGATAATTTCCTTCCTCCTCATAACCACGTTCCCCCCTTAATTCAGGTATGCTCTCCACCCAAGGCCCCTGTTTTCGGTCCAATGGATCCACCCGATTGAGGGTATCACCTCGGCGAGACAATAAAAATGACTTCCATTGGGCCGTGGCAGGCAACCAACCTTGTAATAACAAACAGGAGAATGCCAGTATTTTAGTAAGTTTGAACATACCTCAATTTACTACCAAAAAACTGTTCTCATGAATCGTATGCTTGTTAAAAAAGAATGGACAGCCATCCTTCTTGCTTTTGCGTGTAGCCTTTTTTTTGAATCGCTGTATGCGCAAGTGATGGTAACACCCACCCCTGCTGCTGCTCGACTACAATCGATGGCGCAACGGAAAAATTTATTGAACGATTCTTTGCTAAACAGTAGTTCGTTCAGAAATATTGGCCCCAGTATCATGAGCGGCCGTGTGGTAGACATTGAAGCAAATCCCGAGGATCCTACTGAATTTTATGTAGCCTATGCAACAGGAGGACTTTGGCATACAGTCAATAACGGACAAAGTTTTACGCCCATCATGGATAACCTGGATATTTTATTTCTGGGAGACATCGCCATTAACTGGAAATCTAATCCACGTATGATTTGGGCTGGAACCGGTGAGGCAAATAGCAGCCGTTCTTCCTATGCAGGAACGGGTGTTTACCTTTCGAAAGACAATGGAAAAAACTGGCAACACCTTGGACTGGCAGAATCTCATCACATAGGTGATATCAAATTACATCCCACCGACCCCAACACCGCTTGGGTTGCCGTACTGGGACATTTATATTCTCCCAATGAAGAAAGAGGCGTGTACAAAACTTCAGACGGAGGAGCTAACTGGCAACGCACCTTGTTCGTGAATAATCAAACTGGCTGTATAGATCTAGCAATGCATCCAGCCGATCCAACTACGCTTTATGCTGCCATGTGGCAACGTAGTCGTGAGGCCTGGAAATTTGAAGAGAGCGGACCGGCTAGTGGTATTTACAAAAGTGTGGATGGAGGTACTACCTGGAATAAAATTTCAGGAGCAGGCTCCGGTTTTATGGAAGGAGATAAAATAGGAAGAATAGGACTAACCGCTTTCCCTGGTAATGCTAACTTAATTTATGCGGTGGTAGATAACAATACACCGCTGCCTGGCAAAAAAGAAACCCAAGACAGTGTGTATACAAAAGAGCTTTTCAAAACAATCAGTACAACTGATTTCGCCAACCTAAACAGTAACCGGCTTGATAGCTTTCTTCGCAAGAATCGTTTTCCACGTCAACATAGTGCAAGCAGTATTAAAAAAGCAGTTGAAGAAGGAAAATTAACTCCGTTCGCCCTATGGGATTGGTTGGATAGCGATGATGGTTTTCAGAACACAGGCATTGCAGGCTGTGAAGTATATGTAAGTCAGGATGGAGGAGCGCATTGGAAAAAAGCGAATGAAAAACCGATCAGTATTTTCAATACCTATGGATATTACTTTGCTAAAATCTACACTTCGCATACCAATCCCGATAAAGTTTTTATTCTAGGATTTACCGCACAAGTATCCACTAATGGCGGAAAATCATTCACAACCATCGATAAAGAAAATGTACACGCAGACCATCATGCGCTTTGGGTAAACCCCAAGAAAGATTCTCATCTTATCAATGGAAATGATGGAGGCGTCAATCTAACTTATGATGA
>SXWI01000165.1 GCA_005791465.1 Bacteroidota bacterium
AACACCCCATTGTCAACAAAGATTCCTGTTAATTGATCACCAATAGCTCGGTGTATCAAGGTGGCAGCTACTGTTGAATCCACACCGCCGCTAAGTGCCATAATCACACGTCGTTTTCCTATTTGTTTACGCAGTGCGTAAACAGTGTCCGTGATAAAATGTGCAGGGGTCCAATCTTGTTTACAACCACATATCTCCACTAAGAAATTTTTCAAAAATATCTTTCCTTGTGAGGAATGATAAACTTCAGGATGAAATTGCACACCATATAATGGATGGCCGCTCTCGATTTTTTTAAACGTAGCAACAGGGATGCTATCTGTGTCTGCCAGCAGTTCGTAGCCGGTTGGAAGTGTTTTAATGGAGTCACTATGACTCATCCAAACCTGCGATTGCAAATCCATGCCATTAAAAATGCGATCTTCTTTTTTTCTTTGTAGCTGTGCACGTCCGTACTCGCGTTTATTGCTTTTGGCTACCAAGCCTCCGAAGCATTTGGCAGTAAGCTGAGCTCCATAGCAAATACCCAGTACGGGTGCGTTTGCATTCAATTTCGCAATATCAACTTCCGGAGCCTTTTCATCGTTGACAGATGCTGGTGAGCCTGAAAGGATGATGCCTTTAAGATGGGGCTCAAAACTTACGGCATGATGATAGGGGATTATCTCGCAGTAAACATTTGCTTCGCGTACAGCTCGTGCAATTAACTGCGTATACTGTGATCCAAAATCCAGGATCAGAATTTTTTCGGTCATTTCAGAGCGAAGGTAACAAAAAAAAGTCCGGTCATTAAGACCGGACTATAGGAGTAAATTGAATCGACGGATCAACCGTCAATGATTTAGAAGTCTCCGTTGTTGAAGCTGTCGCGATTGTAATCGCCACCACCACGGTTACCGCGATAGCCACCGCCACTGCCGCCGCCGAAGCTGCGCTTCTTGAAGCCACCACCGCCACCACTGCCTTCAGGCTTAGGACGGCTTTCGTTCACAACCACGTTACGGCCATCCACCGCTGTTCCGTTAAGAGCAGCGATAGCAGCTTGTGCTTGATCATCATTTGGCATTTCCACGAAACCGAAGCCTTTGCTACGTCCAGTGAATTTGTCGTTGATAATTTTTGCTGTGGTTACTTCACCATGGGCTGAAAAAAGATTGAGCAGATCCTGGTCTTTTAGGTTCCAGCTCAGATTTCCTACGTAAATGTTCATCTTGTTAGGTTTTAAGAAATAAAGAGTGTCAACAGTAAACAGTACCTAAAGAACATTCTACGTATTCGTATCGTTCCGGACTTGTGAAACTGAAAGAGCACCAATAACAGGGCAAAGTAACGTTTTTTTTGGTTCCCCCCACCACTTTGTGTGGTTAATCCAATTAACTTTTTACAATTTATTGATTTGCATCAAGTTAGGGGAATAAAAAAAGTCCTCCGAAGAGGACTTTGCAGTTGGTTTTGGAAAAAATCTTTATTCGGCGATCACCTCAAAGCTGACCTCGGCTGACTTACCATTACCGAAGTCGATCACAGCTTTGTAGCTTCCCAGCTCCTTTACTTCTTCAGCAATAGAGATTTTTTTACGGTCAATCTCGTATCCTTTTTGCTCACGAATGGCACGGCTGATTTGAAGACTGGTAACGCTTCCGAAGATCTTACCGCTGGTACCAGACTTGGCGCCCAAACGGATAGGCCCTTCATTAAGTTTAGCAATTACACTGTTGATCTCGGCCAGCATTTGCGCTTCTTTCTTTTGGAATTGCTTCAAACGCTCTTCCAATTGCTTTTGGTTACTTGGGCTGTTTTCTACGGCCATTTTCTGGGGGATCAAAAAGTTACGGGCATAGCCGTTTTTAACTTTCACCACCTCATTAGTGGCACCCAGATTGTCTACATCCTTGATTAAAATGACTTCCATTTTTTTTCTTTTGTTCACCTGCCCAGTGCTAGTGCACTGTCTTCCTCACTTAAGAGGAGTTAGGGTGAGGTTATTTTAAAAGATCAGTTACATAAGGTAGAAGTGCCATTTGACGGGCCTTCTTGACGGCATCGGAAACTTTACGCTGAAATTTCAGGCTGTTTCCTGAGAGACGGCGGGGCAATAATTTACCCTGCTCATTGAGGAATTTTTTGAGAAACTCCACATCCTTATAGTCTACATAGCGGATGCCATATTTCTTGAAACGGCAAAACTTCTTGACACGCTTGTCGGTTTTAATGGCCGTCAGGTATTTGATTTCGTTCTTTGCCATGAGATTAGGCCTCCATTGCTTTTTGTTGATTGGATTTTACGCCACTTCTCTTACGGGCATTGTACTCGACGGCGTATTTGTCGAGTTTCGTGCACAAATGACGAAGCACTGTCTCGTCACGCAACAACTGAATTTTCAATTTTTCATTGAAGTCAGGAGCTGCACTGTAATCAAGGACCCAATAAAGACCAGTAGTCTTTTTTTGAATGGGGTAGGCAAGGGATTTCAGTCCCCATGCGTTCTCCGCAACAACGGTGCCACCAGCGTCGGTGACCATCTTAGCAATCTTTTTTTGCTGGGATTTGAACTCGTCGTCGCTCAGAACAGGGGTGAAAATCACCATCAGTTCATAGTTGTTCATGTACCAATTTTTGTTTCCAGTTTAGATCTGGAAAAGGTTAACAATTCGGTTTATCCCATTGGACAATCCTACCGAGGCAGGAAAGAATCTGCGAATCCAGATTTGGGGGCGGCAAAGATAGGGGAAATCTGCCTATTGTGCAAGTGTTATTAAATAGAGATGACTACAGTCCGACTACTTTTCTAACTCTTTGATTATTAGTAAGTAGGTTGGGAAGTGGTCGCTATAGCCACCTCTATAACTGTTTCCATCCCAGGTACGCATGGGATATCCTTTGTAACGACCGTTGTTTTCAACCAAGAACTCTTTGTTGAAAACATGAGGTTGATAAAGGAAAAACCCGCTTTGGTCTTTATTTAACCATTGTTTTGAAACAATAATTTGGTCAAAAAGCCCCCAGGCATCCTGGTAAGCTAGGGTCCCAATACCATTTCTGAATAAATCCAGCCAGGGGTTGAATAAG
Source organism: Bacteroidota bacterium (assembly GCA_005791465.1). Classification (GTDB taxonomy): domain Bacteria; phylum Bacteroidota; class Bacteroidia; order Chitinophagales; family Chitinophagaceae; genus JJ008. Next base: position 3,071 of record SXWI01000165.1, read on the forward strand.
GCGCCTTGTTGATCAAGTTGGTCTTTATCAACGGCTCTTAAAACTTTTTCAACACTCTTGTTTGTGGGATCATCATTAAGGTCCCCCATGACAACAATCTTTGCGTTGGGCTCTTTCAAAAGAATGCTGTCAATATGTTTTCGGCATACCGAGGCAGCGGCAATTCGTCCCGGCTCACTTCTTTTTTCGCCACCACTTCTGCTTGGCCAGTGGTTCACATACAAGTGGATTAATTCTCCATTTAATTTTCCTTTCACCCAAAGAATGTCTCTTGTGTAGTAGGCATCTTTTGATCCGGTTGGAAGTGATACAAATAATTTATCGCTGGCAATTACTGAAAAATAGGTTGGATTGTAGAGTAGCCCCACGTCAACACCGCGGGCATCCTTTGAGTCATAATGCACAAATTGATAATTCCTTTTTTTAAGCTGTGTCTCTTTTATTAGGTCATTGAGTACGGTGTCATTTTCAATTTCTGCAACACCAAGTATGGCTGGGCCATCCGGGGTATAGGCGGTACCCATTTGTGCAATGACAGAAGCGAGCTTTGTAAGCTTGTCTCGGTAAATGGCCGTATTATAATTTCTAATGCCACTGGGTAGAAATTCTTCATCGTTGATCAGCGTGTTATCAATGGTGTCAAAGAGATTTTCCAGGTTATAAAATCCTATGATTGCTGATTTGTATTGTTTTTTTTGAGCTTGGCTTGTAACAAATAAAAAAAACAGCGGCAGTAGAAGTAGGTATTTTTTCATAATTATTTCAGACAGGGTCCTAAAACTACAACTTCCTTTCGCTGCAGGGCGCCTATTTGTTGCTTAAAATGTGTTTAACTTTTAATATACTGTTTATATCTAGCTAATAACTTCGCCTCACCTATAAACTATACTGCATGCGTATTGTTGCGTTGTTTACAATTCTTCTCTGTTTTCAGCATATCTCATTTGCGCAGGTTGACTCTACGGCTAGAAAGGATACCGCGATTTTGGATGAGGTAAAAGATGCTCTGCTGGATAACATCCCTACCATTACCCTTGATGAAGGGGATATGGGGGATGCAGGCGGACAGAATGTTTCTTCCTTGTTGACAGCAGGGCGGGATCCTTTTTTCTCTGCAGCTTCTTTCAACTTTAGTGCCGTTCGTTTTAGAATTCGAGGATACGAAAATGATCACTTTAGTACTTTTTTGAATGGGATCCCCATGGATAATTTGGATAATGGATTTACTCCATTTGGTTTATGGGGCGGGTTGAATGATGTGATGCGTAACCGTGATATTTCCTGGGGTTTGCGAACAAGCACTTTCACATTCGGAGATATTGGCGGTAATACGAATATTGATGCACGTGCCAGTAAGCAGCGTGCACAAACACAGTTCAGTTATGCTGCCTCCAACCGTAATTATAATAATCGAGTAATGCTCACGCATTCTACGGGCCTTAGTAAAAAAGGCTGGGCGTTCACCGTTAGTGGAAGCCGACGCTGGGCTAATGAGGGATATGTGCCCGGTACATATTATGATGGTTGGGCTTTTTTTGCAGGCGTAGATAAAAAGATTAATCGCCGCCATCTGGTTTCGCTTACCCTATTTGATGCACCTACTGAAAATGGTAGGCAGGGTGCCTCCGTTCAGGAGATGATTGATTTAGCGGGGACTCCTTATTATAATCCAAACTGGGGTTATCAAAATGGTAAGAAGCGCAATGTGAGTGTGGGTAGAACACATCAGCCCGTTGCTATATTCAATCATGAGTTTACCATCAGAAATAATACCAGTTTAACTACTGCACTGAGTGTTTCTACGGGAGATCGTGCTGTGACTGGATTTGACTGGTACAATGCTGCGGATCCGAGGCCTGATTATTATCGCTATTTACCCAGTTTTGCAGGTGTATGGGCTAATTCTCCCGATTGGGCACAGGCTGACCGTCTCTCAGCGCTTATGCGGTCCGACGTCAATCTCCGACAAATAAATTGGCAACGCTTATATGATGTAAATCGTTCAAGCTATACAACTGTAAAAGACGCAAATGGTATTGTGGGTAATGATATAAGTGGAAATCGTTCCCGGTATATTGTAGAGAATCGTATTGTCAACACCACCCGTTTTAATTTCAATAGTGTACTGAATTCAAGGATTGGTAATCATCTCGATCTGACTGTTGGATTATCGTACCAAACTCAGCAAAATCATTATTACAAAAAAGTTGAAGACTTGCTGGGAGGTGATTTTTATTTGAACCTAAACCAATTTGCTGAGCGTGATTTTGGAGTAGGCAGTGGTGTCAATCAGTTTGACGTGGATCGTCCTAACCGGATCTTGCAGGTTGGAGATCGATTTGGGTATGATTATAATTTGAATATTTCTCGAGCAGCTTCATGGGCGCAAGGAGTGTTTAAGTTTAACAAGCTTGATTTCTTTTTAGCGGGTAATATCTATGCCACTTCCTTCCATCGCGAGGGAAATGTTCGTAATGGAATTTTTCCGAATGAGTCACTTGGAAAAGGTGCCGTTAATAATTTTTTGGATTATGCCGCCAAGGCCGGAGTGACCTACAAGCTAAATGGTCGGAATTACCTATTTGTAAATGGTGCGTATCTGACTCGTGCTCCTTATTTTGAAAATGTATACATCTCTCCGCGTACTCGTAATGCACAACAATCAGATTTACAAAGCGAGGAGATCTTATCTGGAGAGGCAGCCTATGTGCTCAATGCTCCAAAAGTAAAAGCAAGAATTGGGGGCTATTACACACAGCTCAGGAAAGGAATGGATATCATGGTATTCTATCACGACTTCTATCAAAATTTTGTCAATTATGCCATTCGCGGTATTGACCGGTTGCATTTTGGAGGGGAGTTTGGAGTAGAAGTAAAACTTTCTCCCACATTGACCGTCAATGCCGCCGCGGCCATTGGAAGATATTACTTTGATAGCCGTCAGCAAGCCATCGTAACGGTGGATAATAGCGCGGCCGTTATTGGCAGAGATATCATTTACATGGAGGATTTCAAAGTGCCCTCTACACCAATGGAGGCTTATAGTGTCTCGTTGAATTACCGTTCCCCTAAGTTTTGGTTTGTTAGTTTAACAGGCAGCTATTTTGATCAATCTTATTTAAGTATGAACCCACTTCGGCGTACCTGGGAGGCACTACAATATTTAACACCCGGTACAGCTGACTATAAATCTGTTTTTGATCAAACAAAATTTGATGCGCAGTATACGATAGATTTTTTTGGTGGCTATTCATGGAAATTACCCAAGGCATATGAAGTAAACGATAAATCAACCTTCTTGGTATTTAATGTTGGGATCAATAACCTCTTGAATAATAAAAAAATTATCACAGGTGGTTTTGAGCAACTGCGTTACGACCAACAGTTAATTGCGGCCGATCCTGTGCAGGTTGGAAAGTTTCCTCCTCGT
>SXWI01000166.1 GCA_005791465.1 Bacteroidota bacterium
CCGCGCCGTGATATGAAATTGGAAGAAATATTCCGCTATCTGACCGGCGAATCTTAAAACCAACAATACGACTATACCCATGAGCTACATTGCTGAGATTTTTGCCCGACAAATTTTAGACTCCAGAGGAAACCCAACCGTTGAGGTGGATGTAATCACTGAAAATGGTGCTTTAGGACGGGCCGCTGTTCCAAGCGGCGCCAGCACAGGTATTCACGAAGCGGTTGAACTAAGAGATGGAGACAAAAAGAAATACCTCGGTAAAGGAACGCTCAAGGCCGTTGACAATGTCAATAAAAAGATTGCCCCGCTTTTGTTGGGGTATGATGTAGCCGATCAAACCGGTATCGATGAAATCATGATTCAAATAGACGGTACTCCCAATAAAAATAAATTAGGTGCTAATGCAATGTTGGCCGTAAGTATGGCTGTTGCAAAGGCAGCTGCGGAGGAAGCTGGACTTCCCTTATTTCGTTATATAGGCGGAACCAATGCCAAAGTGTTGCCAATGCCTATGATGAACATTCTCAACGGCGGAGCGCATGCCGATAATAAAATCGATTTCCAGGAATTTATGGTGCTGCCAGTAGGCGCTCCATCGTTCAGCGAAGGTTTACGTTGGGGCGTTGAAATTTTTCATGCCCTCAAAACAGTACTCAAGAAAAAAGGATATAGCACCAATGTAGGGGATGAAGGTGGTTTTGCACCAAATATCCAAAGCAATGAGGAAGCAATTGAAACTGTATTGACGGCTATTGAGGCTGCAGGTTACAAAACAGGTACACAGATCAAAATTGCGATGGATGCTGCCAACAGCGAACTATGGGACAGCAAGAAAAAGAAATATGTTTTTCATAAGAGCAGCGGGAAAGAAATGAGCAGCGAACAATTGGCTAAGTACTGGGAAAGCTGGGTAAAAAAATACCCCATCTGCAGTATCGAGGATGGTATGGCAGAAGACGATTGGGCCGGTTGGAAAATGCTTACCGAAGCAGTAGGGACTAAATGCCAGCTGGTAGGAGACGATCTTTTTGTAACCAATGTAGAGCGTTTACAACAGGGTATTGATAAAGGAATTGGTAATGCCTTATTGGTAAAAGTGAATCAGATCGGTACCATTACGGAAACTATCAATGCTGTATCCTTAGCTCAGCACAATGGTTACAATACCATCATGAGCCATCGAAGCGGGGAAACTGAGGATACGACTATTGCTGATCTGGCGGTGGCCCTGAACTGCGGACAAATTAAAACAGGAAGCGCCTCTCGTACGGATCGGATGGCAAAATACAATCAGCTCTTACGCATCGAAGAGTTATTGGGAAGCTCAGCCATCTATCCAAAAGGTAAAATCAAATTTGGCAAATAATTTATAGAGGGGCGAATCAAGCCCCTCTATATCTTTGAGGAATACATGAACCAGTTTCTCTCTACCATTCCACCTTGGATTCGCAATAAATATTTTATTGCAACTGCCATTTTTATAGTGATTGTATTGTTCCTGGATAAAAATGACTTGTTTACGCAATTAGACCGAAAACGAGAGTTACACAAATTGGAAAAAACCAAAGAGTATTACTCCAAACAGATTGAATTGGAACGCAAGGAGTTGGAATCCCTCAAGAAAAATCCGGCTACCATTGAAAAATATGCTCGGGAAAAATACCTGATGAAAAAGGACAATGAGGACCTGTTTCTGATCACGGAAAAGCCCGCCGCCCCAAAAAAATAGCCCTTTTTCCCCTTTTACACAATAAGGGATCTTCTTTCTCGTTTTTAGGTTGTATCATTTGATGATTCACCCCATGTACTCCTACACCCCTGAAGATTTAGTCCTTTACCTCTACAACGAAATGGAGGCCCCTCGCCGGGTAGCCCTGGAGGAAGCACTGGAAATGGACTGGACTCTTCGTGAAAAATTAGATGTTCTCAAAACTACCTTGCAAAGACTGGACCGCACCTTGGAATACCCCCGCACAGAGGTAATTCTAAACATACTTCGACACGTCTCCAGCACACAGGAGCAGACCGTTCGTTGATCCGTAACTTGCGGCCATGACCCGCCAGCAGAAGTACCAATTTGTAACGGATTATTTTCTTTCCCACGCCCCCGATGCAGAAACTGAGTTATTCTACGATAACCCTTACCAGTTGTTGGTGGCGGTCATTTTATCGGCGCAGTGTACGGACAAACGTGTCAACCAAACCACTCCTGCCCTATTTAAAAAATTCCCTACGGTACAGGCCCTGGCTAAAGCTGGTTTTGAAGATGTATTTCCCCTGATTCAAAGCATTTCCTATCCAAATAATAAATCCAAACACTTGATTGGGATGGCTCAGAAGCTAATCAAGGATTTTGGTGGAGAAGTACCCATGACCGTCGAAGAATTAATTCAATTACCCGGTGTGGGACGCAAAACTGCCAATGTAATTACTTCTGTAATTGACAATCAGCCCAATATGGCAGTGGATACGCATGTGTTTCGGGTAAGCAGAAGACTTGGATTGGTACCATCAACCGCCACTACACCACTGGCCGTAGAAAAAATATTAATTAAAAATTTTCCAGCCTCGCTCATTCACAAAGCACACCATTGGCTGATCCTGCATGGCCGATATACTTGTGTTGCACGTAGCCCCCAATGTGAAAAATGTGGCTTGCAGGATGGATGTGCTGCATTTAAAAGAAAAGCTTTTTAGTTTTTTCCACCTAGCATCTCTTCGAGACAAATCACCAACTCCGTTTTAGTAATGGGCACACCCATGATTTTGTTGTACCCTTTGGCATCGACTAAATAAGTGTCACGAATTATTTTAATTAACTGCCCGTTATTGATTTCCGGTATAAGGACTTGATCAAAATTATTGATGAGTGCTCCCAGATTACGTGGAAAGGGACGTACATATCTAAGGTGTGCATGACTAACCGCTTCACCACGGGCTTGCAATTCCGCTACAGCAGATTTGATGGCTCCATAAGTAGAACCCCAACCCAACACTAATATTTTTCCTTTTTCAGGACCACTGTCTAATTTTTGTTCTGGAATGTACTCAGCAATCTTATCTACTTTTTCCTGACGAAGCTTAACCATTAATTGGTGATTCTCCGGTTCGTAGTTCACATTACCGGTAATATTTTGTTTCTCCAAGCCACCAATACGATGTTCTAAACCAGCCGTACCGGGAACAGCCCAGGGACGTGCTAACTTTTGATCGCGTGCGTAAGGTTTGTACTTTTCTTCCCCTTCGTCCAATGCTGTTTTGAATTTTACTTCAATAGCGGGAAGATCTTTTGACTGCGGATAACGCCAAGGTTCTGCACCATTGGCAATATATCCATCACTTAAAAATATGACAGGTGTCATATGCTGAATGGAAATGCGAACAGCCTCATAAATCGCATCAAAACAATCCGCAGGTGTGGAAGCAGACACA
>SXWI01000035.1 GCA_005791465.1 Bacteroidota bacterium
ATTTACCTTGTCCGGGTAAACAGTTTTGTAGTCAACGAAATGATTTGTTTTGACTACAAAAATTTATTTACATCTGTTTTTACTATGCATCTTTCTGTGGGCTGGTTGTTTTTATAAAGGATTACAGGCTGATGCGCAGGGGAATTCTTGTTTTATGATCTCTGCTATGGGTGCATCAAATTCGAGCGTTCGAATGCTTTCCTTTCCCATTATTGTCAATTTTTCAACTAACTGCTTGCTGGTCGATTCAGGCATGCCACTATGGGATATCCCAGTTAATAGAGGAAGTTATATATATCCATGCTTATCAAGCCGATCGCTCATAACAATTGATTTGCGAATATTCCCTAATCCAACACGAGGTTCAGTTATTGTTCAAGGTTTACTTTTTGAAGATTTAGGCCAGTCCGCTCATATTTTAGTTTATAACAAGTTGGGCCAGTTAACTTTTTCAACCCCAATTCAGCTAATTGACCTACAGCAGGGGTTGAGTATTGAACTGCATTCATTCCCATCCGGCGTCTATACGGTTGTTGTTGTTGGAGAATTAATCAGGGGTACAGGTAAGATTATAAAAATAAATAATTGATGTTTAAAAACGTACGTGGCATATTTCTGATTATTTTATGGAGTACACTTAACGCTGTCAATTCTTTACAAGCGCAAACTGTTTTGCCAGGTATCCCTTTTCAGATGCAAGCACGTGACCGGTTCAATCAAGCGGTTCGTCAACAAACAATTCATGTTTTATCAGCAATATATTTCAGCCGCGATACGCAACTACTTTATGCTGAAGAACAAATTTTGATTACGGACGAACAAGGCGTTTTTCAATTTACGCTAGGTAAAGGGGATTACGCGGGTGGGATTTTTAATTCTTTGTATAAAATTCCTTGGGAAAAATTGGATTTTCGTATTCGATTTCAAATCGCAGTTCCTCCTCAACCTCCCATAACGGCTTGGAACTATCAGCAAAATTGGGTCGATTTAGGTACAGTTCCTGTTGGAATTGTTCCTTATGCATTGTATGCGCTTCAAGCCGATGGATCTCCCTCCATTAAATCGAAGGGGCGAAGTGGTTTTTTACGTTCGGCTGACTCCGCGATAATCAAGTTGGATATTCCGTTAGAAATTGATGATGGTATTGCTGTCACTTTAGAAGCAGACCGATTACCGCTTTCCTCACCTAGTTATTTCATCTACAGAGATTTATTTCGCAATCAACTACTTATATTTTTCACCGCTCCTTACACAGGTTTTATTACCTGGTTAATTATCAATTAAACCAAATCAAATATCAAAATTTATTTTATGAAAAAAATCAGTTGTCTTTTTTTCGTCATTGTTTGCTTTTTCTTACATGTAATTGCAGTGCATGCACAAATTCGACCTTCAATTCAGAAAGAACTTAGGTTAATAAATCCTACACAATCGGGAACGGGGTATGTGGGATTAAGGGCCACTGAGGGAACTACTACTTATGCGTTGTCATTGCCTTCATTATTGCCATCAGCAAATAGTTTTTTAAAAGTTGCTTCTGTAACAGGAACTACTGCAAGTTTAGAGTGGCAATCCATTCAAACTGCAGTGACAGACCTTTCATGGTCATTGGAGGGTAATGCTATCACATCTGCTGGAACTGCTTCCGGCCAACAATTTTTGGGATCTACAAGCGCTCAACCTTTGGTGATTGCCACAACACATACCACTGCTCAGCCTATCAAGCTTTTAACAGGTAGTACGGAACGAATGCGTATTAACGCAGATGGTAAAATTGGGATCGGTAGTGCTTTGAATGCAACTACAACCATGGATGTTGGAGGATCTTTTCGAGCAAGCGGTGCCACAAATTTTGGGAGTACAGTAGATGTAGCGGGAGCAACCTTACTCAGCGGGACACTTGGTGTTTCGGGGGATGTCACCCTTACTTCGCTAGGGGGTTCTGTTTCAACCACCATCCAATCAGGTTATGATCGACTTTTAATTGCCAATAATAGTGGAATAGTTCGTCAGGCCAGTTTGGATGCTGTTCTTACACACAATGGGTATCATTTAACCAAAGCAAGAGGATTTACTACTTACACTACTGCAACTGAGTCTGTCGAGATTACACCAACTAATGGACAAGGAAATCCAATTGTTATAGATGCTAATGATGCAATTTCCTTAACGTTGGAAGGATCTTCCAATGATATGGCAATTCCATCCTATTATATTTCACGTAATACCACAACAGGAAAGTTTATGATTTATTTTTCTTCTCCATTCGCGGGTTCAGTTAACTGGTCAATTCTTGAATAAATTTTGAATTGAATTATGCACCGAATTCAATATAAATTTCTTTCTTTTCTTTTGCTGATTCATTCGGCGGGTTCTTCACAAATCCGCCCTACGTTCCAACGGGAGCTTCGGTTGCAATCTGCTACGGGATTGCAGTATGTGAGTTTAGCGGCTAAGCAGATTACGGGTACTTCTTACACCATTTCGCTACCTGCTGAATTGGGGAATGCAGGACAAACCTTAACCGTTAGTAGTCGTGAAAACAACAGCAACCAACTTAGCTGGAATACGGTACTTACACCTCAAAGCGGATGGTCATTGACTGGAAACCTAACCAATGATTCCTATGATGGAAATTTAGGTAGTCGATTAGGAACGCTATCCAATCAAGATTTAGTACTGGTAACGAATGGCCTAGAAAGGGCCCGTATTACAAAAACTGGTATGTTGGGTATTGCTAATAATAATCCAATAAGCTCCTTAGATGTGACGGGTAATGCTGATGTCAGTGGTGTGATGGCAATTGGGGAACAGGTAAGCCCAGGGTCAATGATAGCTGATGGATTTAGTTTTTCTCCGGGTATAGCAGTGCAACGTACACTTACTACTGCTACATCTTCTACACCAAGAACTATAGCCGTTTTAGGTCAAGTAATCGGAACGGGCAAATTTGATAATCGAATTATGGGAGGGGCCTTCTATGCAGCTTCTGATGCATCGAATACTCAACCGTTGGGGCAAATTCGCTCTTTGCAAGGATGGACAACGCATAATGGTTCGGGAACATTAAGTGTAGCATGGGGCGCCTATCAAGTAACAACGAATAAATATTTGGGTACTATTTCAAATGCCTATGGTGCTGTAAGTGGAGTGGAAAATGCATCTTCAGGTATTATCAATAAACTTCATGCGCATTCTATTGAAGCATGGAACAATCGGGGAGGAAGAGTAGATACACTTTTTGGTTTGACTGTTAGCGTATACAATAATAATATAGCCTCTTCAATTGGGGCCGTGTATGGGATTTCAATAGGTAAGGGCTTAATTTCTGTCACGAATGGAACTCATTTTTGGCGTAATACTGGAACTATTGATAACTCGTATGGTTTGTATTTGGATGAAAGTATTGATGTGGGGATCAATCGATTTGCCATTTTTTCAAGGTCAAAGTCGGCAAGTCGTCTAGCCGGTAATTTAGAATTAGCTAATATCGACAATAATGCTGTTGAATTGAGGTGGTTGGAGCCAAGTGGAGCAGGAAATAATTTTACTAGTTTCAAAGCTCAGGTTCAAACCAATGATATTGTTTTACAACTCCCTGCTACTGCGCCACAAATTAATCAGGTACTTACTGCCGGACCATCAGTTGCCAATCAATTAGAATGGAAAACCATTCAATTTGTTGCTACCCCCATGACTACGTTCGAGAGAGACGCTATCAATAATCCAGCACTAGGTATGGTAATCTTAAATACTGACACCCAGAAACATCAAGGGTATAACGGCAGAGGGTGGTATGACTTTTATTAATCTTCATTTATGAAATATATATTAATCTGTTTATTGATTTTTAGTATTGTTGGCTTTCGATCTGAACGTTTTTATCATTTCAGTTTAAAAGAGACCCAGGCTCAATTCCACTGGCAGAACTTGGAAAACATTAAATATGCGCTCGATAATAGCACAATGCCTCATCAACAGGTAAAACAAATCATTAGTGCCATTGATACATTACAACGTGATTTGCAGCGTGGACTACGCATTGACACGATAGCTCCTGGACAGCCCAATTAAATTGGTTGTATCTTTGCACAGCTACAGGCCAGGTCTTCGACTCTGCGAAGAGTAGGAAAGTCCGGACAGCATAGTGCAGTGCACCGGTGAATAGCCGGGCGCCAGTTTACTGGCGACAGCAAGTGCCACAGAAAATAACTGCCTTTAGAAATAAAGGTGAGGATGAAAACGTGGGGTAAGAGCCCACGGCCCCTGGTGGTAACATCTAGGGCGGGTAAACCTTGCACGCTGAAATGCCACGTATAGTAACCATTGAAGGCGGCACGTCTGAATGCTGAAAAGCTTGGTTACAGGGTAGGCAGCTTGACCGTTGAGGTAACTCATCAGGCAGATAAATGAAGGCCCATGACAGAATCCGGCTTATAGGCCTGTAGTTTTTAATTTCTTTTATGAAATACCAGGTTGGTGATAAAGTAGTGTTGCTGCATTCCAAGGAGGAAGGAATTATACTAGAAATCCTGGATCACCAAATGGCTAGAGTATTAGTTGATGGTGTTGATTTTCCAGTTTACCTGGACCAGCTTGATTTTCCATACTACTATCAGTTTTCCAAAAAGCATCAGCATAACCGACCAATACCTGCTGCCCCTAACTTACCATTATCCGAAATCCCCAAAGAAAAATATACTGGAACCAAGGCTGTTTTGGACAGAGGGTTACAATTGGTTTTTTTTCCCATCCTTCATCCTGATGAAGCAGATTTTTTAGTGGATCGATTTAAGGTCTATCTCTCTAATGGCTTGCGCTATTCTTTTTCGTTTTCTTATTGCTATCGGAAAAAAGGTCAAGTACATTGGATTCAATCGGGTCTGAGTCAGTCTGATACTGACTTTTATTTACATGATATTTTATTTGAGGACTTTAGTGATAATCCGATTTTTCAATTTACTTGTAAACCCTTGAACGGCCCCGAAAATTTAAAAGAGGAGTTTGCTACAATAATTCGTATTAAGCCTCGACAATTATTTGAACAATTAGAAAAAGTTCGTCTCCAAAAGTTGGCTAGTTTTAGTTTAATGATTTTTGAAAATTTCCCGCTAAAAGATGAGTCCACTGTGTTGCCGGAGATTCAATTAAAATATGCGGTGTCTACTTCCTCTATTTTATCCAAAAGCCAAAAAGATTTCGAAGATTCATTTTCGCATATTATTGATTTACATATTGAGAATTTAATCCCTGACTGGAAGGGGTTATCAAATTTTGAGATCTTGAAAATTCAGCTAGATTATTTTGATCAGGTTGTAGAACGAACATTGAGAAATCAACAACCTATCTTGATTGTTATTCATGGAGTTGGAGAAGGCAAATTAAAAAATGAAATTCACCACTTACTAAAACAAATAAAGGAGGTTCGTCTATTCGAGAATCGTTCAGATCCCCGATTCGGGCAAGGTGCTACCACGATCTATTTTCAATATTAACTACTACTTTTGCGGTATGACAATCGAGAAATTACAGGATATGCGGTCCCGCGTAACCGGGATAAGGAGGTTTCTTTGACGTCGAGAACCGACTTCAAAAAATTGCACAAGACAAACAACTTTCGTTAAGTCCGGGATTTTGGGACGACAATAAGCGTGCCACCGAGGTAATGAAAAATATTAAGCTCAATGAATATTGGGTTGGTATTTATTCTATCGCAGAACAATCTGTTGAAGATTTCGCGGTGCTTTTTGAATTTTGGAAGGCAGGAGACGCCACGGAATCAGAAACCCAAGAGGCCTATGAAAAAGCACAATCCTTATTAGACGATGCAGAGTTCAAGGCAACCTTGAATGAGCCGGAGGATGAACTCCCGGCTGTTTTACAGATCAACTCGGGAGCGGGTGGTACCGAAAGTCAAGATTGGGCAGAAATGTTAGCCAGGATGTACCGGATGTATGGGGAAAAGCAAGGCTGGAAAGTTACTGAGCTAGATTGGGTTTGGGGAGATGGTGCTGGAATTAAAACCTGCACGCTGCAATTTGAGGGACCTTTCGCTTATGGTTTTTTGAAAGCTGAAAGTGGGGTGCATCGATTGGTTCGTATTTCTCCTTTTGATAGTAATGCAAGACGCCATACATCCTTTTCATCTGTATTTGTTTATCCACTTGTGGATGACACAATCAATATTGAAATAAGGGATGCAGATGTGAAAATGGAGACGGCTCGTAGTGGAGGTGCTGGAGGTCAAAATGTAAATAAAGTTGAAACAAAAGTGATGTTGACCCATATTCCTTCCGGTATAGTGGTCGTATGTCAAACCGAAAGGTCTCAGTTGGGAAATCGTGAGAAAGCAATGACCATGTTAAAAAGCCGTTTGTACGAGGAGGAATTAAGAAAGCGTAATGAATTAAGAGATGCTGTTAACAGTACCAAAAAGAAAATAGAGTGGGGAAGTCAGATTCGTAGTTATGTTTTTCATCCCTACAAAATGATTAAGGATCATCGGACTGATTTTGAGGTTGGAAATGTGCAGCCCGTAATGGATGGTGATTTGGATGGCTTTATTAAAGCCTACTTGATGAGTGAAAAAGATAACAAGCAGTCTTAACTTTTGTACCTTTATTACAATCACGATAAACAAGTTTTATGCCATTTGGAACTTTTACTTATCCTTTGCCTGTCAACGAACCTGTATTGAATTATGCGCCAGGATCTCCAGAAAGGATCCGCTTAAAGGCCGCGCTAAAAGAACTAAAATCACAAGTGGCCGATATTCCCCAGTATATTGGTTCCAAAGAGGTTCGTACTGGCCAGAAAATTGCTATACACCCTCCTCACGAAAAAAGACATTTACTAGGGTATTTTCATAAAGGAGAATCAAAACATGTTCAGCAGGCTATTGATGCTGCATTAGCAGTCAGGAATGAATGGGCAAATTTATCCTGGGAGAGCCGAGCTCACATTTTTTTAAAAGCAGCTGATTTATTAGCTACCAAATACCGTCCTTATATCAATGCTTCTACTATGCTTGGGCAGAGCAAGAATGCCTTTCAGGCTGAAATTGATGCTGCCTGTGAATTGATCGATTTTTTACGTTTCAATGTTCATTACCTCAGTGAGATATACAAACAACAACCCATCAGTAGTCCAGGGATTCACAACCGAATGGAATACCGGCCGCTGGAAGGATTTGTATTAGCAATCACTCCATTTAATTTTACGGCCATTGGTGGAAATCTCCCAGCCTCTGCTGCTTTATGTGGGAATGTTGTGGTATGGAAATGCGCTTACACGCAAATTTATTCTGCACAATTAACCCTCCGTATCTTAAAAGAGGCAGGTTTACCAGATGGCGTGATCAATTTGATTTATGTCGATGGTCCTTCTGTCGGCGATGTATGTTTCTCTCACAAAGATTTTGCCGGGGTACATTTCACTGGCTCAACACAGGTATTCAATGCTATGTGGGAAACCATCGGGAAAAATATCGGGAGATATCGATCTTATCCGCGGATTGTTGGAGAAACCGGTGGCAAGGATTTTGTTTTGGCACATAAGAGCGCAGATCCAGATGTCGTAGTTACAGCTTTACTAAGAGGAGCCTTTGAATTTCAAGGGCAAAAGTGTTCAGCAGCTTCAAGAGCGTACATTCCTTCAAATATTGCTGAGGAGGTAAAGAAGAAATTAATAGCAGGCGTACGTCAATTCAAAATGGGAACTGTTGAAGATTTTTCCAATTTCATCAACGCGGTGATTGATGGAAAGAGTTACAACAACATTAAGCAGTACATTGATAAAGCAAAGAAGGATCCTAAGTGTCAGATTCTGGTTGGTGGAAAATGCGATGATAAAGAGGGGTATTTTGTACAACCTACCGTTATTGAAACGAAGAATCCAACCTCTACTACCATGTGTGAGGAGATCTTTGGCCCTGTACTTACCTTATATGTATACCCGGCTTCTAATTTTGACAAAGCGCTTGAGCTAGTCGATTCTACATCGCCTTACGCACTAACAGGTTCGATTATTGCTCAGGATCGTATGGCCATTGAACATGCTACCGTTAAACTTAGACACGCTGCAGGTAACTTTTATATTAATGATAAACCAACAGGAGCGGTAGTTGGACAACAACCTTTCGGAGGTGGTCGGGCTTCCGGTACAAACGATAAAGCGGGGTCACAATTAAATCTCTATCGTTGGCTAAGTGCTCGAACCATAAAGGAAACTTTTAATCCGCCCATAGATTTCCGTTACCCATTTTTACAAGAAAAGTAAATTATATCAGACGTGCAGATTATACTAAATACTAACGAGGTTTATGCAAAGCTGGATCAACTAGCTGCTGATATTGCTGCTGCACATCCTGATTTTTCCTCTACTGTTATCGTAGGCATTCAACAGGGTGGGGCTATCGTGTCTCAGTTCTTGTATGATCGCTTATCAAAAAATGGAAAAAATGCTAGTTTATTAAAGCATGGAAAGCTTGACATTACTTTTTATCGTGATGATGTCAGGAATAAAATTCTAGCGCCAGATACCATGCATCTCCCTTTTTCCATTGAAGGGAAAACTGTGATTTTGGTTGACGATGTACTATTTACCGGTAGAACAATCAAAGCGGCACTTGATGCTTTATTTGATTATGGAAGACCGGAACGAGTG
>SXWI01000036.1 GCA_005791465.1 Bacteroidota bacterium
CTGTTTTGTAATGTTTCTGCTGCCATTGGATTTGCAGTGTTCGCCCTAACCAGCAGTCAAATCTTAAAAGAATTTGGATTAGTAGCTGGGATCAACATCATGGCTTTGTTCTTTATCTCTTTGTTCTTTATTCCAGCCATACTCAGCTACCTGCCTCCACCCAAAACAAGACATACTCGCTATCTCGATAATCCACGATTAAATCGTTGGTTGGCAAGAATGGAAAAGTGGTCTCTGAATCATCGGAATCTGATCTATGGGATTACAGCAGTTTGTGTTGCAGGGGCAATTGCAGGATTATTTAGACTGAAGAGTGAAGCCTTCATTGTAGACGACTTACCAAAATCGAATACAGTTTATGCGGATCTCAAATTTTTTGAAACGCATTTCAAAGGCGTAATGCCACTGGAAATTGTGATCGATACCAAAAAGAAACAAGGCGTTACTCGTAATCTGCGTAATCTGGAAGGTATTGATTCACTGTCGAAGTATCTTACCGCTATACCAGGAATTGCACGTCCGTTAAGTGTTACAGAAGGATTAAAATTTGCAAGACAAGCATTCTTTGAAGGCGATCCTGCCAGTTATACACTTCCAAATAGTTACGACTTACCGGCACTGGCACAGTATCTCAGCTTCAAAGACACCACCGCACAAAAAAACTCACTCGGTAAACTAGTGGGTTCTTTCATGGACCAAAACAAACAACAGGCACGAATCAGCGTGAACATGGCGGATATTGGAAGCTATCGTTTACCAGGCTTGTTAGATAGTATTCAGCAAAAAGCTGATTCTATTTTTAATGAGGGGCAGGAAAAAAAGTTAGACATTGAATTAACTGGAACCAGTGTCACGTTTTTAGAAGGAAGTCGTTTTATTATCAATGGACTTAAAGAAAGTATTTTTTGGGCATTCCTGCTTATTAGTCTTTGCATGTTATATCTGTTTCGTTCGGCACGTATCCTCTTATGCTCGCTCATTCCCAATATCATCCCGTTGATCATTACTGCAGGTGTTATGGGATGGACGGGTGTGCCACTCAAACCTTCTACCGTTCTGGTGTTTAGTGTAGCATTAGGAATAGCCATTGATGTAACCATTCGTTTTTTGGTAAACTATAAACAAGAATTACCCCACCATCAAAACGATGTGAGAAGCACGGTTATACAAACCATTTACAGTACCGGTATCAGTATTATTTATACCTCACTGGTATTGATTGCCGGGTTTGTCATTTTCTGTTTCAGTGAATTTGGGGGCACCAAGGCATTAGGTTGGTTAACTTCTTTAACACTGGTAACAGCAACACTTACTAATCTTATTCTTTTACCCGCATTACTCCTCACATTAGGTACCAAGAAGAAGTCCTGATCCGAGTATCTTTACCAGGCATAAAAAACACCCGTGGAAAAATCCAATTTTGTTGACCAAATCAGAATCTTTTGCCGCAGTGGCCACGGGGGTGCCGGCAATAAACACTTCATGCGTAATAAATTCACGGCCATGGGAGGACCCGATGGCGGTGATGGTGGAAGAGGGGCTCATATTATCTTAAAGGGTAACCGAAATCTTTGGACACTTTTACACCTGCGCTATTACAAGAATGTATTAGCAGAGGATGGAGAAAAAGGAGGTGCCAATAATTGTCATGGACGCGATGGCAAGGATATTGTAATTGAAGTACCCTTAGGCACAATTGCAAGAGACGAAGAAACAGGGAATCAAGAAGTAGAAATTTTAGAGGATGGTCAGGAGGTTATTTGGTTACCCGGAGGAAAAGGGGGGTTAGGAAATTCACATTTTGCTACGCCAACTAACCAGGCCCCCGAACATGCTCAACCAGGTTTGCCAGGAGTAGAAGGATGGAAAGTATTAGAATTAAAAGTATTGGCAGACGTTGGTCTGGTTGGTTTTCCAAACGCAGGAAAATCAACACTACTGTCAGTCATTACAGCAGCAAAACCAAAAATTGCTGATTATGCCTTTACTACCATCACCCCAAATCTGGGTATTGTAGATTATCGGGATGGACGTAGCTTTTGTATGGCCGATTTACCGGGTATCATTGAAGGTGCAGCTGAAGGTCGTGGTCTAGGTCATCGTTTTCTTCGTCATATCGAACGTAACGCCGCTTTACTTTTTTTAATCCCTGCCGATAGCAAAGATCATCGAAAGGAATTTGAGATTTTAGTGAATGAACTGGAACAGTACAATCCTGAATTGTTACACAAACAATTTCTGATTGCAATTAGTAAATCGGATATGTTGGACGAAGAACTCAAAAATGCAATCGCCAACGAAATGCCCAAAACGGTACCACTCTTGTTTATTTCGTCTGTAACTAACCAAGGGCTAACTGCACTGAAAGATAAGTTGTGGACACTTTTGAATGAACCGATTAATCAAGAATGAAGCAATCCTGTTTTTTCTGTTCCCATGTAGTTGAACCCGTGCATGTACATGGCCACTATCAATGCCCCGTTTGCGGAACCAATATTATGCCTTGTTGTGATGGCGATAATTGTGATACCAATCTGTTGCTAAAAAAAGAATCAATAACTCCTACCGACCGTATCACAGGCAGCCTTGAGGAGTGAATTAGCATCAGGCGCATCTTGCCACTTTTCCCAGAACATCACACCCGCTGCAATATCTTTTGCCAACTTTGCTTTTCGTTTCACTGTGTACTGCCCATTGTAATAAATAGTATAGTTAGAAAAACTACCCGCACTCACCACAGCAGAATCTAATTGTGGATTTCCCCCCTGAGAAAGTATATTTCGATAAGAGAGAACTGTGTTTGTTTGCGTAATTCCTGACGGTCTGCCATAAGCAGGTACGCCCAACACTGCTTTTGACGCAGGCATTCCTCGGGTATTGATCCAATAATTCAAACAAAGATTGGCTAAGGCATAATCACTATGATGACGATAAGGAGTGGTGGTACTAAAGTCGTCATAGGCCATAATATTGAAAAAGTCAACCACCGGAAATAATTCATTACGTACGGCATCTCGAATCCCTCCGGCATATTTTCCTGCAGTAATAGCACAGGATAAATAATAACGACCATCGCGGTGTAAAGAATCTGACAACTCCTTCATCAGTGCAGTAAAGGTTACATCCGTTCCATCTGAAGTAGTGGGGAATTCCCAGTCCATGTCCACGCCATCCAATTGTTGCGTACGCACGACATTCATAATATCACGAATAAAATTGGTACGTCCCTGCGGACTGGAGGCCATATTTTTAAAATTGGTTTTTCCATCTCCAGCACCATCATTAATCCCCAATAAAATTTTTGCATTATTGGAACGTGCTTTAGCAGCAACCGCAGATAAACTTGCTGTCGAAGAACCAGGAGGAACTAAAGAACCAGCAGCATTGACTTGGTAAAATGCATAGACCACCACATTGGTCATCCTAAATTTTACATCAGGTACATCAGCAATAGGTCGATAGTAGGGAAAATATCCTACTACATGATAACCGAGTGAAGCAGGATTACTGATTACAATGTATGTGAAAGAACGGGCCGTAGGCGCACATCCCGAAGCAGGGCCTGTTGTATTGCGGGGTACTACATACCAGAAGTAGGTAATATTAGGAGTAGATGGAATCGTAACCGTATGTGAGGTACCTGTTACTGCATTTGCCACTAAAGTTGTAGGAGAAGGTGTGGTTCCTAGGTAAACATCATAACTGCTAGCTGTACTTACCGAGGACCAGGACAACTGTACACTTGTACCCGTTACAAAAGCACCATTGGCAGGAGCAAGCGCTGTAGCGCAACCCGGAACAGCGGGAGTGGGCGGTGGTGGAGTGCTGTCTTTTTTTCGGCAGGTACTAAAAAAAAGTAGGACGAACCCGATGATAAGCAATCGATTGATTCTCATAAGTACGGTTGGTACTCAAATTTATCGATAAATGGCAAAGGAGCAACAACTCGTTTTTCGTAGGTTTGCCCTCTAAATTTTGAACCCATGAGAAAACTATTTTTTGC
>SXWI01000167.1 GCA_005791465.1 Bacteroidota bacterium
AGAGTATGTCAGGTCACCGGAAAGACGCCAGTAGGCGGTCATAAAGTGTCCCATTCTAATATTAAGACCAAGCGTCGTTTTCTGCCTAATCTGCAGCGTAAGCGTTTTTATCTGGCTGAAGAAGACAAATGGATTACACTCAAGTTATCGACTGAGGCTATCCGTACAATCAACAAAAACGGTCTTTACAGTGTTGTGAAGCAGTTGAGAGCACAAGGAGAAAAAATTTAACGATTAAACCGTTTCAATCATGGCAAAAAAAGGCAATCGCGTCCAGGTTATTTTAGAGTGTACCGAGCACAAGTCAAGTGGCAAGCCTGGTACCAGCCGTTACATTACGGTAAAAAATAAGAAGAACAATCCTGAGCGTATGGAATTAAAGAAGTTTAATCCCATTCTCAAGAAAGTAACTGTTCATAAAGAAATCAAGTAATCTAATTTCCTAAAAGTATTTAACGCTCTCCTTGTATGGCAAAAGCAGCAAAAACCGCGATTAAAAAAGATCCTAAGCAGGCCGCAGAAGCAAAGAATTACACGAAAGTTATTAAGGCTGTTCGCAGCCCTAAAACTGGAGCCTACACCTTCAAAGAACAAATGGTACACAAGGATAAGGTGAAGGAATTTTTAGCGCAGAAGTAAATTCAAATAATTTTAGGGGAAACCCTTTTACAGCTGTCTCACTTCGGTCTGACAGCTTTTTTTTTAACTTTCCATCATGGGTTTTTTCAACAAGCTGTTTGGTAAAAAAGAGAAAGAATCGCTCTACCAGGGTTTAAAGAAAACCCGGGAAGGCTTTTTTACCCGTCTGGTTGGAATTCTTACGGGGAAAACAAGCTTAGATGAAGAGCTATTAAACCAACTCGAGGAAGCGCTATTAGGTGCTGACGTAGGAGTAGAAACAACTGTCCGAATTTTAGAGCGCGTTGAAAAAGCTGGTTCGCGTGAAAAGTTTGCTTCGACTGAAGCCTTGCAGGAGATGATTAGAAAAGAAATTGAATCAGTCTTTTCTAGTAGCTCAAAATCATCTACTTATGATTTTAAATCTGACCTTCCTAACAAACCTTACGTTGTATTAGTAGTTGGGGTCAATGGAGTTGGGAAAACCACAACAATTGGGAAATTGGCATACAACTTTAAAGAGGCTGGCAAGAGCGTTTTACTGGGGGCTGCTGACACTTTTAGAGCGGCTGCCGTAGAGCAATTAACCATCTGGAGTGAAAGAATCGGAGTTCCCATTGTAAAGCAAAAAACCGGCAGTGACCCCGCCGCAGTTGCATTTGATACGGTACAAAGTGCAATTTCAAAAAATACGGATGTTGTCCTAATTGATACTGCAGGTCGTTTACATAACAAAGCGCATTTAATGGAGGAGCTGAGCAAAATTAAAAGAGTAGTGCAGAAATCAATTCCCGATGCTCCTCATGAAGTGCTCTTGGTATTGGATGGCTCCACTGGCCAAAATGCACTTGAGCAGGCTCGTCATTTTGCTGCAGCAACGCCAATTACTGCTTTAGCCGTAACCAAGCTGGATGGCACTGCTAAAGGTGGAGTAGTACTTGCTATTGCGGATCAATTTAATATTCCTGTAAAGTTTATCGGGGTGGGCGAACAAGCAACTGATTTACTCGTATTTGATCAACAATCATTTGTAGAAAGTCTATTTTCTATTCAATCAAACGCTACAACATGAGAACACGTCAGCTTCATCCTCGAAAAGTAAATATCATTACGCTAGGTTGTAGTAAAAATATGGTTGATAGTGAGGTTTTGAGTGGACAACTTAGTGCTAATAATATTGAGGTAGTCCATGAGAATGCCAAACTTGATCACCAGATTGTGGTGGTAAATACTTGCGGGTTTATTGATAAGGCTAAGGAAGAAAGTGTCCAAACAATTTTGGAACAAGTAGAATTAAAGAAAAAAGGAAAGCTTGAAAAAGTGTATGTGACAGGTTGTTTAAGTGAACGATATAAGTCTAATTTAGAAGCAGAGATTCCAGAGGTGGACGCCTACTTTGGTACCATGGAGTTACCTCTACTCTTAAAAACATTGGAGGCTGATTATAAAGCGGAATTGGTTGGCGAACGTTTGCTGGCTACGCCCAGTCACTATGCTTATCTAAAGATTTCCGAAGGTTGTAATCGGACCTGCTCATTTTGTGCTATTCCACTAATGCGTGGAGGTCATGTGAGCCGCAGTATGGAATCTTTAGTCGAGGAGGCTACATTGCTGGTGAGCAGAGGGGTTAAGGAAATCATGTTGATTGCGCAGGAGCTTACCTACTACGGATTGGATTTATATAAGCGAAGAGCGTTACCTGAGTTGCTCAACAGACTTGCAGATATTAAAGGTCTTGAATGGATCCGCTTACATTATGCGTATCCTTCTAAGTTTCCATTGGAAATACTCGATGTGATCAGAGACCGTCCTAATATTTGCAAGTATCTCGACATGCCTCTTCAGCATGCTTCTGATCGGATGTTAATGGCCATGAAGCGACAGATTACCCGATCTGAAATGGAAGAACTGCTTGCTACCATTCGAAGTACAATACCTGGTATTTGCCTTCGGACCACACTGATTGTTGGTTTCCCTGGCGAAACAAGAGAAGATATTGAGGAGTTGAAAGAATTTCTGACCCAGCAGCAATTTGACCGCGTGGGCGTGTTTACCTATTCGCACGAAGAAGATACGTCTGCCTTTACGCTTGCAGATACACTGACGCAAGAGGAAAAAGAGGCGAGAGCACAAGAGATTATGGAGTGGCAACAGGATATCTCTTATGCCTTGAATCAGAAAAAGATTGGGCAGGAATTTCGTGTTATTGTCGACAAAAAAGAAGCCGGTCGTTATATCGCTCGTTCAGCAGCTGATTCAGTTGAGGTAGACAATGAAATTATCATCCAAACACAAAAAAAGCTAGCACCTGGACAGTTTGTAACAGTTCGTATTACCAAGGCCTACGATTACGATTTAGAGTGTGAACTAGTCGGATAAGGTCCCTTCAGGTTTATTATCTTCACAAAAACATCCTTTATGCAAGTAAAATGGCAGGGAGTTTATCCCGCATTGCTCACGCCCTTTACTCAAGATGACAAACTCGATTTTTTGTTATTTGAAAAGAATTTAGAGGCTCAGGTTGCTGCCGGTGTGCATGGTGTAATTATTGGAGGATCACTAGGAGAGGCGAGTACTTTACAGTTTGAAGAGAAGAAGGAATTGGTGTTATTGGCAAAAGCCAAATTGAGGGATACTATTCCTGTAATTCTCAATATCGCAGAGGCTTCAACAGCTGATGCTATTGCTTTAGCCAAGCATGCAGTAAACTGGGGAGCAGATGGATTGATGTTGCTCCCTCCAATGCGATATAAATCGGATGATCGTGAAACGGCTACCTACTTTAAATCTGTGGCAGTTGCTACTGACTTGCCAATTATGATTTATAATAACCCGGTTGATTATAAAATTGATTTTCATCCGGCCTTATTTGATCAACTCGTTGAATACCCCACGATTCAAGCACTCAAAGAAAGTTCTAGAGATGTAACCAACCTAACTAGAATGTTGAATCGGTTTGGGGATCGGTTTAAAATACTTTGTGGTGTTGATACGCTTGCTTTGGAGGAAATTTGTTTAGGAGCGCATGGATGGGTAGCCGGCTTGGTGGATGCATTCCCTAGAGAAACTGTGGCTATTTGGGAGTTGGCCCAGGCCGGAAAATTGAATGAGGCCCGTAGTATTTATCGTTGGTTTATGCCATTGCTCGAATTGGATATTCATCCTAAGCTAGTGCAGTACATCAAGCTGGCTGCGCAGGAAACGGGAATAGGAAGTGAATGGGTTCGTCCTCCACGTCTTCCCTTAGAGGGGGAAGAGCGTACAAGTGTATTATCCATAATTCGTAAGGCAATCGCCATCCGTCCAGTTATTTAATTTATTTGTATGAATATTATTGATGCTAGTGAAGTTCTGATTGAGCAGGTACTTGAACAATCACATGATGCGTTTTTTACCTATAGAAGCACAACCCCATCTCAACGAAAGCAATTGCTTTCAACTATTGCAAAATTAATTGAGGAAGCTCGAGTAGAGCTAGTCGCAGTTGCAGCTAAAGAAACGCATCTGCCTGAAACGCGGTTGAACAACGAATTGAATCGAACCATCTTTCAGCTGGAAAGCTATGGCGCTGCTTGTTTAAAGGGCTATTGGATGGAAGCTTCGATTGATCATGACGAATCAGCTCAACCAGCAAAGCCTACTATTAGAAAACTACTGATACCGTTGGGTCCCGTAGTTGTTTTTGGTTCGAGTAATTTTCCATTTGCCTATTCAACCGCGGGAGGAGATACGGCCAGTGCTTTGGCCGCTGGTTGTACAGTCGTAATCAAAGCACACCCTGCACACCCGGAAACTTCATCTAGAATGGCTAGCTGTATTGCAGAGGCCGTTGCGTTATGTGGGTTGCCTGCTGGGGTTTTTCAACATGTGTTTGGAACTTCGCATCAAGTAGGAAAGTGGTTAGTCCAACATCCCCATACGGCTGCTGTTGGATTTACAGGATCATTTACCGGAGGGAAGCAATTAGTGGATTGGGCTGCAGCAAGACATCAACCCATTCCTGTATTTGCTGAGATGGGGAGTCTAAATCCTGTTTTTATTCTTCCAGAAAAATTAAATAGGGAATATGCGCAAATCGCTAACCAGCTAGTTGGCTCCTATACGTTGGGTGTTGGACAGTTTTGTACAAAGCCAGGAGTAATCATTGGTATCGAGAGTCCGGCTTGGACATTTTTATTAAATGAATTGAGTGCCCTTACTTCACAAGTTAAGTCAGCTCCTCTTCTTCATGAAGGTATTGCAGCGTCCTATAAAAAAAATTGTGAGGAAGTTCTTCTGCAGCCGGGTGTACGTGTGTTAGCGCAAGGAAATAGTTCAACTAATCCGGGAGATGGGAATGCAATGATGATTCATGTATCTGCTGACGATTGGTTATCCAATAAATATTTACAAGCAGAAAATTTTGGTCCATTTACGATAGCCGTTCAATGTAAAAATGCTGAACAGCTTATTGCTATTGCCAAACAGATCGAAGGGCAGTTGACAGGAACAATTTACGGTACTGAAGAGGAGTTGGCCGACTATGCTCTCCTAATTTCATGGATTGAGACTCGATGTGGGCGGTTGATCTTTAACGGAGTTCCCACTGGTGTTGAAGTTTGTAAGAGTATGCAGCATGGAGGTCCTTTTCCTGCAACCAGTGATGCAAGATTTGGTGCCGTTGGCGAAGATGCCATCAGAAGATTTTTAAGACCACTAGCATATCAAAATTGGCCTGATTCATTATTGCCCGCTGCATTACAGGAAAAAAATCCGCTTACAATTCCACGATTTGTAAACGGTAAAATTCACTATTAAGACTGCAAGGTGATCGATTGATCTTCCTTTTTATGTTTTTGATAAAACCTGGCACTGCTGAATAGAGAAAATAATAGGTAGCCCATTATAAATGTCGAAGCTTGGGGGACATAGGTCGAAAGTCCAAACCAGTCCTCTTGCCAAAAAATAAGACCAAGGCCTAAGCCTGTTTTTAGAAATTCCCAAACAATGGCCATTTTATTTCTATCCATTAGTTCTGTTAGCGAGAAAACATAAATAAAAATAAATGCACCATACCAGTAAATAAAAGATGCATTAAGTGAATTAATGGCTGCAATCGATCCAAACAAATAGGAAATAAATAATAAGAGGAACACTAATTGAGTCCAGGCCCAGGCTGTAAAAGCGGGAGAGGATGGGGTGCTATATTTTTCAAACTGGTAAACGTTTTCAATTTTATATACTGGATAAGTGGCATCTACATCTGCAGGCCTATATCCGGTAGGTTTGAACCAAAGTGTTAGTTTTTCGCTCCATTTTTTTGTACGCCAACTGTCTTGAATTAAAAGCCACAGGTGTTGAAAATTAATTCGGATTGGATTCCAGGTTCGGGCGGGTCGCGTAATACCATACACGGGAGGAATTTCCTTTTTTTCTTCCTGGAAAGTCCCAAAAAGCTTATCCCAAATAATAAAAATTTGAGAAAGATTCTTGTCCATGTATTCCGGATTGATGGCATGGTGCACCCGGTGGTGAGAAGGGGTAACCAGCACATGCTCCAACCAGCCTAGTTTATTGATATGACGGGTATGGTACCAGAATTGTGCAAATAAGTGTAAGGGGGCAATGGTGCTTATTACGGCTTGAGGAATCCCCAATAAGGCAGCGGGAAGAAGTAGAACGGTAAATAGATTAAAAAAGGCCGAAATGCTCTGTCTAAGTGCACAAGCTAGATTGAATTCTTCACTGCTGTGATGGATCACATGAAGATTCCAGAATAAATTTATTTTATGACTCCACCGATGAATCCAATAGCCGTTAAAGTCCAGAATAACAAATGTGAGTAAATAGACAATCCAAGTATTTTCAATTTCTGTCAGTGCAAAGTGGCGAAGTAGGAATGGGTAGATGGCAATAATAATGGTTAGTTCCAGCACACTTTTTGTAACATTGGTTATGCCTGAGCTTAGCGAAGAGATCATATCCATTTGACGAACAGTGTCAAATCCTTTTACTTTTCCATATAACTTCTCGAGTAATACCAAAACCAAAAAAGCAGGCATGGCTATGAGTAATATTTTACCGTAGGTTTCCATTTGCTGAATTACTGCAAAATTACCTTGATTAGTTGATATCTTTATACCCTACCTGATTTGCCATGAAGCATGTCTTTCATTGTATTGATGCCCATACCTGTGGTAATCCTGTTCGATTAGTAAAGGAGGGTGGTCCTTTATTAGAAGGGGCTAGTATGCGTGAAAAGCGTATTCATTTTTTAGAAAAGTATGATTGGATTCGCAAGGGGTTGATGTTTGAGCCCAGGGGGCATGATATGATGAGTGGGAGCATACTTTATCCGCCTCATGATCCTGCCAATGATGTTGCCGTGCTATTTATCGAAACTAGTGGGTGTTTACCCATGTGCGGACACGGTACAATAGGAACCATTACTATTGCCATTGAGGAAGGTTTAGTGCAACCAAAGACACCCGGTTTTTTAAGGATGGAAGCTCCTGCGGGTTTAATTGAAATTCGGTACGGATTTAGAGAGGAAAATGGACGAACTCGTGTGGAATGGGTGGAATTAACGAATGTCCCTTCCTTTTTATATATAGAAGGGCTATCAATTGATTGTCCTGGTTTAGGAACACTTCAAGTGGATATTGCTTACGGCGGTAATTTTTACGCAATCGTAGATACACAAGAAAATTTTAAGGGGTTAGAGAATTACACGGCGGCTGAATTGGTTGGCTATGCTCGTGCCTTACGAGATGCAATCAATAAAAAAGTTGAAGTTGTACATCCTTTGGATCCCTATATCAAGGGTTGCTCACACATCTTATGGGCTGGATCTGTTTTGAACGCCGCGTCTACGGCTCGAAACGCTGTTTTTTATGGTGACAAAGCGATTGACCGCTCTCCTTGTGGAACGGGAACTAGTG
The DNA here is from genome assembly GCA_005791465.1 of Bacteroidota bacterium. Lineage (GTDB taxonomy): Bacteria > Bacteroidota > Bacteroidia > Chitinophagales > Chitinophagaceae > JJ008. Next base: position 7,539 of record SXWI01000167.1, read on the forward strand.
CAAGAATGGCGCAATGGGTTGCCAAGGGAAAACTGAACGTTGGGGACTCTTTTATTCATGAGAGTATAATTGGCAGCACTTTTGAAGGGCGTGTAAGCGGGCTGACACAGGTGGGAAAATTTGCTGCAGTTATACCTTCCATAAAAGGGTGGGCTCGTGTTTATGGGTATAATACAATATGGATTGATAGCAAAGATGATCCTTACGCACATGGATTTCAAGTAATCTAATTTTTCTTATGCATGTTGTAATTATTGGTGGGGGTATCGTAGGATTAAGCTCTGCTTATTATCTTAAAAAGGCAGGGCATACTGTTACTATAATTGATCAAACCGATTTTTCTTCTTCCTGTTCCTATGGTAATGCGGGTTATATCTGCCCCAGCCATTTTATTCCATTGGCCACGCCAGGAATCGTAAAACAGGGATTGCGATGGATGCTTGATTCTCAAAGTCCTTTTTATGTACAACCCCGATTGGACTGGAGCTTGCTGCATTGGGGCTGGCATTTCATGCGTGCTGCTACAGCAAAGCGAGCAGAGGATGCGGCAATTCCATTACGTGATATATCATTGCTCAGTCGTCAGGAATATGCTACATGGAGTAAATTACCTGCGTTTGATTTTTTATACCAACAGAAAGGTTTACTTGAGATTTTTCAAACGGAGGAAAAAGCAATGCATGCGCATCATACTTTGGAAAAAGCGCATGAATTAGGATTGCATGATACAAGAATAATAGACCAAACAGCATTGGCTGCACTCGAGCCAAATTTACCAATCAATGCCATTGGTGCACTTTACTTTGGTTGTGATGCACATTGTTCGCCCAATCAATTAATGCTCCGGCTTATTGCTCATTTACAAGGGGAGGGTGTGCAATTGATCCCTAAGGCTTCGGTAACAAACTTTATCCGCGAGGGAAAAGTAATCAAAAAGGTGGTGCATACGGGAGGAGAATTAACAGTCGACCAGGTTGTGGTGGCCACGGGTTCATGGAGCCGTCAATTGTTGTCTACATTGCGTATTTCTATTCCCATGATGCCAGGCAGGGGGTATTCTGTAACATTGGAGGATCATGCGCACGGTTTAAATTATCCTGCTATTTTAGTAGAGGGGCGTGTTGCGGTAACTCCCTTTACAGATACGGCTATTCGTTTTGGGGGAACTATGGAAATTACTTCTCATCAGACGCCTCCTCGTATGAATAGGGTAGCAGGAATCGTAAAAGCTGTAAAGCAGTTTTATCCCACTTTGCAATTGGAGACGCCACCGACTGATAAGGTTTGGTATGGTTATCGCCCCTGTTCCGCTGATGGCCTTCCATATATTGGAAGGGTGCCTTCAATTTCAAACCTAACCATTGCAACTGGACATGCCATGTTAGGCCTAAGTTTAGGTGCTGGTACGGGTAAGCTGGTCCGCGAAATCGTGGATGGATTACCTCCCTCTATTGATTTAAAACCTTTTTCGGTGGATCGTTTCTGAACACTCCTTACTTTTATCATACATGACAAGTACAAGCAGGTATATTTCCTATCGTGAAACAGGGTCTTTTAGTCCACTTGTCTTGGATTATATTGAAAAGAATCCCATGTTATATTCGCAACCGCTGCTTACCCCTGATTTATCAGGTTTGAAAAAAGCAATGGAGCAACGGGAGCAATTTGCTACTAATCGTACTGTCCTGGTTTCCCATCTCAGAAAACAATATGAGGGAATGGCTGTTGATCAACATGTCAGTGAGAATATAGAACGGTTGTTGCTTTCGTCAACTTTCACTATTACCACAGCACATCAAAATAATCTTTTTACTGGGCCACTTTATTTTTTTTATAAAATTCTCCATGCTATTCGGTTGGCTAACTATTGCAAAGAACAATTTCCTAATCAGGATTTTGTACCAGTTTATTATGTCGGAAGTGAGGACGCAGATATTGAAGAACTGAACCATATTCATGTGGGGGCAATTACACATCAATGGAATACAAGTCAGCAAGGTGCAGTAGGCCGGATGAAAGTTGATCAGGATCTACTAGCCCTCCTACAACAAGTAGAGGGTGAGTGGGGCGTGTTGCCGCATGGAAAAGAGTGGGTTAATCTTCTTAAAGAGGCTTATCAGGAGAATGATTCCATGGCCCGGGCAACTTTTCGGTTGGTAAATAAATTATTAGGAAGATTTGGTATAGTTGTATTAGATGCAGATGCAAAAGCTTTAAAAGAACTTTTAAAACCTGTTTGCTCTTTTGACCTGGAAGCTGGTCAAACGGAAGCAGTACTCAATCCTGCGTTCAATCAAATGAAAGAGTGGGGGTATTCGTTACAGGCGTTTGTTCGTCCCGTAAATCTCTTTTATTTAAAAGAAGGACTACGTCAACGGATTGAAAAAAAAGAGGACAACTGGCAAGTGGTGGGTACTATGGAACAATTTAACAAGCAGCAGCTCAAACAAGAATTAGATCAGCATCCTGATCGATTTAGCCCCAATGTTATATTACGCGGACTCTATCAGTCTATTCTCCTGCCTGATATTGCATTTATAGGGGGAGGCAGTGAGGTAGCTTACTGGATTCCACTACTTCCACTCTTTCAGAAAATGGGCATCCCCTTTCCTGTTTTAGTTTTACGAAACTCATTTTTACTAGTTTCGGATGAACAGTCTTCTAAGTTGAACAAGTTAGGCTTAGAGGCCGAGCAGTTGTTTCACCCTTTGGGTGAACTGGTTAAAAAATTCTATTCCCATGCTGATCACCAAAATAGTTCTCTGTCTGATGAATTAGCTTGGATGCAGGATTTTTATGGCAAATTGTCGCAAAAAGCCGCTACAGTTGATTTTACACTTAAAGGCCATACTGAGTCGTTAGCAAAAAAGGCGGCGCATTTGTTAGTTGGTTTGGAGAAAAAAATGGCGAGTGCTACAAAACGGAAATACACAGATGCAGAAAGACAAATCCAAATATTGAAAGATTCTTTATTTCCTACAGGTCAACTCCAAGAACGATATGATAATATGGGGGTATACTATGCACGTTATGGAGATCAGCTTTTTGATCACCTCATTGAAGCTTCCCACCCGCTGGAAGCTAGATTTACCATCCTAACGGTAAATTAGTCAAAGGAGTTTTTCCAGCCTTTTTCTTTTAGTCTATTGACCTTGCTGATTACTTCGTCCTCCATTCCTTTTTTATAGTCTGCTAATTTATTAGAAAGATTTTCATCGGCTGTGCTGAGGATTGCAGCGGCCAAGATTCCTGCATTTTTTGATGCATTTAATGCAACAGTTCCAACGGGTACTCCATTTGGCATTTGCAAAATGGAAAGAACGGAGTCCCACCCATCAATCGAGTTAGAGGATTTTATGGGAACTCCAATGACAGGGAGCGTGGTAATAGCTGCAACCATTCCAGGCAGGTGGGCGGCTCCTCCGGCTCCAGCAATAATTACTTTTAATCCTCTTTCTTTAGCTTTTCCAGCATATTCCATCATACGTTCGGGTGTACGATGTGCAGAGACAACGGTTAGTTCGTAGGAAATACCAAATTGGTTCAACATATCTGCTGCGCCTTGCATCGTAGGCAAATCACTATCACTTCCCATGATTATTGCTACCTGTGGTGATTTCATAACTGCGATTTGCTTGCAAAGAAAAGACAATTTTTCCAGAGACTACTGAATCAAAGCAATTCGCCTTTCAATCGAAGCAATTCAGTCTCCGCTTGTTTTGCCTGAAAACGGGCGCGAATAAGTCTTGTAAAAGCATCTTGTAAACTCTTTTGCGCCTCTTTCAATTGAATTAGGGTAGAGGAATTGAGGCGATAGACGTCAAATACAATTTGAACATTCTCACGGGCTAGTACAATATTTTCTTCCTCGAGACGCAATAACTGTTGTGCGGCTTGATATTGATTATACGCCTGTATCATCGCCAAGTTAATTTGTAGTTTTTGGTTGTCTAGAACCAGTTGTTCTCTTTTAAGATTTAGTGTTGCATTTTGAATATTTCGACGGACGGTGCCATTATTAAAAAGAGGGATACTGGCTGTTAACCCATAATTAAACCCTTTATTTCTGCTGAACAATGGTTGGAATGGGTTAACGACCGCTTTGTTATCAAGCAAATTAAAATTATAGGTTGAATTGAAATTAATAGTTGGCCATCGTTCTGCTTTTTGTTCCTTCAGTGTGTATTGTGCAATTGTGATATTCTTTTGTGCTACTAATAATTGTGGATTATTAGTTTCGAGTTGTTGTTGTAGCTCTATTAGCGATAGCGTAGGCTTAAACGGAATTGAATCGGTTACATCAAACTCATAGGTAGTAGACTGCCCCATTAATGTGTTTAAATCATTTTTTAGTTGCTGTAGTGTAAAAGCTTGTTCAAATTGTGTCGCTTTTTGTGCATTCAGGTCTACTTTGCTTTGTAATAGGTCTTGTTTTGTCCCTGCGCCAATTGATAATTTATAATCTGCGAGTTTAACTCGCTCCTGGTTAATCTGTATTTGTTCTTCAATGGCTTTTATCTGTTGTTTTTGCTGTACAATTCCATAATAACTATTGCTGGCTTGCGCAATAGTGTTCAATAAACTATTACAGAGATTCAACGCTCCCAATTGTTGTAGTGCTGCGGCCCTTTCGCGCGTGGCATATATGCGAAGTCCATTAAAAATCGGCCAGTTTAATGCTAGCGCAGCACTTGTATTGTCGGATTGAATACCTTTTCTTTCTCGAATTGCTCCGTCATTAAATTTCTGGTATTGGTCATTGTTGTTAAAGACTAAACCTGTTATAGCGTTTAATCTTGGTAAATAGGCTTCCTTGCTAAAAGTTTTTTCAATGGCCAAGGCAGCGGAGTCATTTCTAGCGATACGAATCCCATAATTGTTTGCTAAAACTTGCTCTATTACGTCTTCTAACCGTAGTAATGATAACTTATTTGTTGCTTTAGTATGGCTAGTCGTTTGTGCCTGGCAAATTCCATAGAAAAAAACTACAAGTATGAGTGCGTATTTGTTCATCCTTAATAATTAAGTGGGACTGACGATTGATTCAATTTCACTTTTCTTTTTTGGTCGGGACAGGAAGGTGTACATGGCTGGAATTACAAAGAGCGTTAAAATCAGAGAAAATACAATTCCTCCAACAATGACCACCCCCAGGGGGATTCTGCTTGTGGCAGCTGCTCCAAGCGATAAGGCAAGGGGTAGGGCTCCTAACGCCATGGCTAAACTAGTCATTAAAATGGGTCTTAATCTTTGCCCAGCTGCATAAATGACCGCATCCTGTTTTGCGAGACCTTTCAATTGGTGCTGGTTAGCAAATTCAACTATTAAAATTCCATTTTTTGTAACGAGTCCAATTAGCATAATCATCCCAATCTGGGAAAAAATATTGAGTGTGTGATCAAATATCCATAATGATAAAACAGCCCCCGCTATGGCAAGCGGAACGGTGAACATGATAATGAGCGGATCTATGAAACTTTCAAATTGTGCTGCCAAAATCAAGAATATCAAAACAAGCGCCAGTACAAATGCATACAAGGTGTTGCTGCTGCTTTCCTTAAAATCTCTGGATGTTCCTGTTAATGCACTTGCATAGGTATCATCCAGTACTTTTTCTGCAATTCTTTCCATTTCTTTGATGCCATCACCAATAGTGAATCCAGGCTGCAAGCTCGCTGAAATGGTAGCAGACTTGAATCGATTGAAATGGTAAATTGATGGAGGGCTGTTGGTTTCCTCTGTTTTGATCAGATTATCCATGCTAATTAATTCACCTCGATTATTTCGTACAAATAAAAGTCGAAGATCTCCTGGGTCATCTCGCTCCGCCCGGCTCACTTGACCAATTACACTATATTGTTTGCCATCTTTAGTGAAGTAGCCCATTCTACGGTTACTGTAGGCCAGCTGAAGCGTTTGGGAAACATCAGCTACACTGATACCTAAGGAGGCAGCTTTGAGTCGATCAATTTCCACCCTTATTTCCGGTCTGTTAAATTTTAAATCAACATCCGGATTTTGTAAAATCTTACTATTGCGAGCCTCCTCCAACAGAAAGGGTAGCACTTTTGTTAATTTCTCAAAGTTATTGTGCTGAATGACAAATGCAACGGGCTGACCTCCTCGTCGATTAACTGAAATTGTTTGTTCCTCGATGACAACACCTCTGCCTTCATTAAAGTTTCCTAGATTCTTGCTTACTGTTTTTGCAATAGCTGATTGACTTAAATTTCGATTAGCAGGATCATTCAGCATCACGCGAACATATCCGGTGTTGGCATTATCTGTCCCCGTAAATCCTGGAGCAGTTAGGCTAAAAATCATTCTACGATCAGGAACAGAGTCTATTACCAAATCAGTTACATTGGATACATAGCGATCCATGGCGTCAAATGCTGTTCCTTCAGGAGCGGTTAGTTGAATACGGAATTGACTACGATCTTCTAATGGGGCTAATTCAGACTGTAAGGTTGACCCTATAAAATAAATTGCTCCGCTACATATAAGGATAATCAACAGTGCTACCCATTTTACACGCATGAAACCCATGAGTAGTCGTTGGTACCCGGCTTCCATACCTCGAAAAAATGGTTCAGTCCAAATATAAAAACGCGAATGCTTAGAGGGGTTCTTGCTTGTCAACTTAACATTTAAAACAGGGGTAAGGGTTAATGATACAAAGGCAGAGATCAGCACGGCCCCTGATACCACCACACCAAATTCCCGGAATAATCTGCCTACAAAACCCTCTAGGAAAATGATAGGAAGAAAAACGACGGCCAGCGTAATTGAAGTGGCGATGACTGCAAAGTAAATTTCTTTGGAACCTTCTAACGCGGCCTGCCACTTATTCATTCCTTTTTCTATGCGCTTATAAATATTTTCAGTCACCACAATCCCATCGTCTACGACCAGTCCTGTAGCCAGCACTATTGCTAGTAGTGAGAGAACATTGATAGTAAATCCCATTAGGTACATAATGAAAAAAGCTCCAATTAGCGATACGGGAATATCGATAAGTGGACGAAGTGCAATAATCCAATCTCTAAAAAATGCATAGATAATCATAACAACCAGTAGGAAAGAAATCATTAGTGCTTCTCGTACTTCTAAAATTGATTTCTTGATAAACCGGGTTTGATCCATGCCCACATTCAGCTTAATGTCTTCGGGTACATCTTTTTTGATTTGTTCCAGTCTTTTATAAAACTCATCTGCAATAGCAACATAGTTGGACCCTGGCTGTGGGATTAGCGCAATTGATATCATGGGGATCCCATTTCCGCGAAGAAGCGTCTCTTCGTTTTCAGGCCCAAGGGTGGCTTCTCCTACATCGCTCAAGCGGATTTCATTCCCTTCACTTGTTTTTATTATTAAATTGTTGAAGTCTTCCTCCGACTCTAATCGGCCAAAAGTTCTAACGGATAGTTCTATAGCGCTACCGTATATTTTCCCAGAGGGGAGCTCGGTATTTTCTCTTGTTAATGCAGCTTGAACATCATTGACAGTAATAGAACGTGCTATCATCTTGTTGGGATCTAGCCAAATTCGCATCGAGTACCTTTTCTCCCCCCATATTTGTACGCGACTCACACCGGGGATCGTTTGTAGCCGCTCCACAAGAACGTTGGTTGCAAACTCAGTGATCTGAAGTGGATTTCTAATCTCACTTTGTACAGTCATTGATATGATGGACTCCGAACTCGCATCTGCTTTTGATACAACGGAAGGCGAGTCCAAGTCCGAGGGTAGAGAACGAACTGTTTGAAATACTTTGTCTCTTACATCATTTGCTGCCTCTTCCAGGTCTATTCCCAATTCAAACTCCACATTAATGTTGCTGGTACCATTACTACTGGAGGAAGTGATATTCCGAATTCCGGCAATCCCATTGATAGCTTTCTCCAGTGGCTCTGTAATTTGTGATTCAACTATATCAGGATTGGCTCCGGGGTAGGAGGTTCTTACGCTGATATTGGGAGGGTCAATCGCGGGATAATCTCTTACTCCCAAAAATTGAAAACCTATTATGCCAAAAAGAACAATTAAAATGTTCATGACAATGGCCAATACAGGCCTGCGCAGACTGAGCTCGGCAATATTCATGGCTGCGGATTCAAGATTTTTTGAATAGTAATTTTGCTATCGGGACGTAGACTCATCAAACCAGTGACCAGGACAGTATCTCCAATTGAAACACCATCAATAATTTGAATTTTGTCTGAACTTCTCACGCCCGTGGTTACATCTTGAAATAGTGCTGTACCTCCTCTGAATAGGATAACTTTTTTACCTCTAGCTTGTGGGAGTATAGCTTGTGCAGGGATCATTCTGGCTGCAGAATCAGGATCGAAGCTGATTCGGATTTTTGCAAAACTACCTGGAAGAACTTGTGATGGGGCGGTAGTGAGTTGAGCGCGTACTAATAAGCTACGGCTGTTTTCTGCAATCGACGGTGCGATAGCCGTAATCCGAGCTGCTAAGTTTTTAGTGTTACCAGCTGTAAGTAGCGAAACGGGCTGACCCACGTGAATTCGTTCTACATATTTTTCAGGTACCGAGAAATCAACTTTTAAAACCGTAGTTTGATTGATTAAGGTGATAATGTTAGAAGGAGTAACATATGCGCCAATGCTAATATTCTTTAATCCAATTTGCCCACTGAAAGGAGCTCGGATTTCAGTTTTATCAAGACTGGTTTTGATAATGCCAATATCCGCTCTAAGATTATTGACCTGAAGTAAGCTTATGTCGTAATCTTGTTGACTGATACCTTGAACCTTTAGTAATTGGGCCTGTCTTTCTTCAGTTTTTTGTGCCAACTGTAATTGCACTTCCAGCTTCTTGAGCTGTGCTGTTATGTCTCCGTCATAAAGTTTAGCCAGTAAGGTCCCTTTTTCTACTATTTTACCCTCAGGCAGATTTAAGAAAACAATTCGCCCCGCCATTTCTGGGTGTACCTCAACCGTTTCATTGGCAACGACCGAGCCGGGCACTTCAATGGCCTCAGCAAAGGATTCTGCCCTCACAATGTAGGCTTGCACACCTACTGATTTATTTTTATCCGGGGTTCCTTTTTCATTGCTTTTACTTTTTTTATCTGATTGTGTGCAGGCAAAAAGAAGGATTGATAAAGTGAGCAGGTTGGCTAAGTTGCGTAGTCTCATATGCATTTGGGGTTAAGGCGGTAGATACTAGCCTTAATTTTTTAGACGATTTTAGGCGTATTTTCTTTTGCTTCGCTTATACAGCGAATTGTATTTTTTAGGTAGTGGGCAGTTTCCATCGCTTTCTCAGGGATGATGCCTAAACAAGTAATATGTCCCATTTTTCGACCGGGTTTGGTTATTTCTTTACCATACCAGTGAATAAAGGTCTCTTTTGTTGTAATGGAATCGGTTCCTTCAAGCTTGGCTACTCCAGTATATCCCGGTGCTCCAATAATGTTCACCATGATAGAAGGCTGTTGCACATCAGTAGGACCAAGTTTTTCATTCAGTAAAATCTGCCATAACATCTCAAATTGAGAAGTAGCCAATGCTTCAATACTATGATGTCCACTATTATGCACACGGGGGGCTGTTTCATTTACCCAAACCTTGTCTGATTTGTCAATAAATAATTCAACCGCAAATAGACCGGGTGACTGAAATGATCTCACCAAATTGGTAGCAATTTGGTTGGCTTCCTTTTGTAAGGCTGGCGAAATGCGTGCAGGACAAATCTGAAAGTCAAGTAGATTAAGGGTAGGATCAAATACCATTTCCACAGGAGGGAAAACAACAATATTATTAGTTTGATCAACTGCAACTTGTATTGCTATTTCCTGTTTTATCGGAGTCATTTTTTCCAAGACTGCAGGTCTGTCAAATCCTTTTGATAGATCTTCTTTGTTATACAGCAGTTCTACACCTTTTCCATCATATCCCCCAACACCCACTTTATGAACGGCTGGTAAAAAGTCTATATACTTAGTTAGTTCTTCTTTAGAGTCAGTGACATGAAAAATAGGTGAGGGGATTGTGTGCTCCTTGTAAAATTCTTTCTGTGTAATTTTATTTTTGATCATCTTCAGCACAGCAGGTTTGGGAATAACAGCGATTCCTTCTTCCTCAAGTTTTTCTAACGCTTCCACACAAACCTGCTCAATTTCAATCGTGATACAATCCAGGTTTTTACCAAACCTATAGACTGTGTCAAAATCGTTTATATCGCCTAAGGTAAAGTGATTGCAAAGCGTACGAGCCGGGCAGTTTTCCTGATTTTCAAGTATATGGGTTTCTACTTTGAATTTTGTGGCAGCTTGCAGTAACATGCGTCCTAACTGTCCCCCGCCAAGTATCCCGACTTTGGTCATCCAACAAAGATAGCTGAGCGGATAAAATAATTTACTTTTGCTTTATGAAAACAACGCTTGCTAACTCCTTGAACCCCGCTCAGACAGCAGATTTTCTGCCTTTGGAGGGAACGGATTATGTTGAGTTCTATGTAGGGAATGCCAAACAAGCAGCTCATTTCTATATGAGTGCCTTTGGATTCAAGGCATTGGCTTATGCGGGGCCTGAGACGGGTGTTCGCGATCGTGCCAGTTATGCAGTTCGGCAGCATAAATTAACTTTTGTACTAACTACTCCCTTGCGGGGAGAAAATCCAATTGCGGATCATATCTATAAACATGGGGATGGAGTAAAAGCGCTTTCGCTTCGAGTACAGGATGCAACTCGAGCTTGGGAGGAAACTACCAAGCGAGGTGCCCTATCCTATATGGAACCACAGCGTATGGAGGATAAAGATGGTGAGGTAGTAATTAGCGGTATTCATACGTACGGAGACACGGTCCATCTTTTTATTGAGCGAAAAAATTATGGGGGAGCATTTTTGCCAGGATATCGTGCTTGGTCAAATCCGCATTTTCAACCAACAGACTGCGGGCTATTATATGTAGATCATTGTGTGGGTAATGTTGGCTGGAATCAAATGAACAAGTGGGTTACATTTTATGAGGAGGTACTGGGCTTCAAGAATATTTTGTCTTTTGATGACGAAGATATTTCCACAGAATACTCCGCCTTAATGAGCAAGGTAATGAGTAGTGGAAATGGGTATGTTAAGTTTCCAATTAATGAACCTGCGGAAGGCAAGAAAAAAAGTCAAATTGAGGAGTATCTTGATTTTTATAATGGAGAGGGTTGTCAGCACGTTGCAATGGCTACCAACGATATCGTGCACACTGTTACCGAATTGAAAAAGCGGGGTGTTGAGTTCTTGCAGGTCCCCACTTCCTATTATGATACATTACTTGATCGCGTTGGATCCATTGATGAGGATCTCACACCTTTAAAGGAGTTAGGGATACTAGTTGATCGTGATAATGAGGGATATTTGCTGCAACTCTTTACAAAGCCTGTGGAGGATCGACCTACACTTTTCTTTGAGATTATACAGCGTAAAGGGGCCATCAGCTTTGGTAAGGGTAATTTCAAGGCATTATTTGAAGCCATTGAGAGGGAGCAGGAATCAAGAGGAAACCTCTAGCTAATCCCCATAACTCACTTTCTTAACCGGTATTCCCTTCGTACATTCGTATCATGCAACGCTGCAAGTTTTTGCTGCTTTTGTTTTTTTTCAGTATTGTGAATGGCTGGGCACAACCTGGCAATAGTCTAGGCGCAGGACCCTCTGCGTCTTATCTTTCTTTTGTTGATTACCAGCGCGGATTTCAACGTCCACAAGAGGCGATGCAGCGGAAGCTCGATACCTTGCAAAAACAGTTTGCTACTAAAAAATTGCGGTGGCCTGCTTCACAACTATACATTCGCTCTTTTAAGTATGACAGCCAGCTTGAAGTATGGGTAAAACAGGAATCGGAATCTAATTTCACATTGTTCAAGACTTATCCTATTTGTGCGCTGGCTGGATCGCTTGGCCCAAAACGGGTGCAAGGCGACTATCAAGTTCCTGAGGGATTTTATTACATCAATGAATTCAATCCATATAGTAATTACTATTTGTCATTGGGCTTAAATTATCCCAATGCAAGTGATCGAATTTTAAGTGACTCTGTCAAACCAGGAGGTGATATCTATATTCATGGTAGTTGTGTGACGGTGGGTTGTATCCCTATTACTGATCAGCAAATTGATGAGCTGTATATATTAGCAACATTTGCCAGAGATGCTGGACAGGATTTTATACCTGTTCACATTTTTCCCTGTCGGTTTGATGTGCCTCGGAGTAAAGCCTACCTAGATGAATTAGTAAAGGATGATCCTTCCTTAAAAAGGTTCTCTGATAAATTATCAGATGCTTATTTCTATTTTGAGAAAACCAGAAGATTGCCCGTTGTTTTGATTACGGAGGATGGGCAATATCATGTCAATGAAGCCACTGGTTCTGCCGGGCTTGTGCGTTCTGCTTTGTCTACTTCAATTCCCAAGGAGGAACTGGCTACATCCTTACCTCGTACATTGCCCTCAAAGCGGGTTCGAACCATCGCAAAACTTTCGGAGGTAGTTGATCAATGGCCACAATTTCCAGGTGGCATGACTGCATTCAACAATTTCATTGATCAGGTTTCCTCTTCCTTACGGACGTATTTGCCCTCTGATTTTACAAAAACCTATGTACAGTTTGAATTTGTGGTCGATAGAGATGGCACACCTGTTAATTTTAAGATATTGAAAGGTCTTACTGATAAGCCTAACCTGCAAGCCTTACTGATTGAACGCTTGGAGCAGATGCAGGTATGGACGCCTGCACGATTGAATGCTATGCCCGTGGCAAAAAAACTAACGCAAACCATTACTCTCCTCAAATAATAAACGCATGCCAATCAACCGGAATGTTCAAACCCTAGATGAATTTACAATACAGCAGTTACGAGATTTTCCGCATGCGACGGGCGAATTGTCAAATCTTTTACGAAATATTGGGTTGGCTGCCAAACGTGTCAATGTGGAAGTGAATAAAGCTGGGTTGGTGGATATACTCGGAGATGCAGGTATGGTTAATGTGCAAGGGGAGAAGGTTAAAAAGTTGGATGTTTTTGCAAATGATCAATTCATAAAGGTTTTGCAACACGGAATCAGTTGTGCTGGTATTGCCAGTGAAGAACTGGAGGAATTTGTTGCTTTTGATGACGCGAAAAGTATTCATTCTAAATATGTCTGTTTATTTGATCCACTTGACGGAAGCGGAAACATCGATGTGAATGTTTCTATCGGAACCATTTTTGGCGTATATCGTCGAGTTACACCCGTAGGCACAGTGGTCACTCGACATGATTTTTTACAAGCAGGAAGTCAGCAAGTAGCCGCCGGATATGTTGTGTATGGTTCTTCTACGATGTTGGTTTATGCAACTCGTCGTGGCGTCAATGGATTTACGCTGGATCCTTCCATTGGGGAATGGACGCTTAGCCATCCGGATATCCGTTGCCCCGAACGCGGAAAAATTTACTCCGTGAATCATGGGAGTTATTTTGAATTTGAAAGAGGAGTGCAGGATTACATAACTGCTTGTCAGTCCAGACCAAACGAAGAGGGAGGTCCCCTACGACAGCGGTATGTTGGAAGTATGGTCGCTGACGTACATCGTAATCTGATCAAAGGCGGCATCTTTATGTATCCTGGGACCACCTCACGCCCGGAGGGCAAGCTTCGTCTTTTGTATGAGTGCAATCCATTTGCTTTTATTGTTACCGTAGCGGGAGGTAGGGCTACTAATGGCCAAATTCGTACGTTGGATATTGTGCCCAAATCACTACATGAACGTTGTCCTTTTTTTGTGGGCAGTGCCAAAATGATGGATGACTTGGAAAAAAAATTATCAAATGCCTGAATCAATTATTGAAGTAAAGGATCTTCAAAAGTCTTACGGAAATTTTGCTGCAGTACGAGGACTTAGTTTTACTATCTATCAGGGTGAAATATTTGGTTTATTGGGGCCTAACGGGGCTGGGAAATCTACCACATTAGAAATAATCGAAACCTTACGAGAGAAGTCAAGTGGTTTTGTTCAGGTTTGCGGCTATAGTATTGATAAAGATGCAGAAGCTATCAAACGAGAGATAGGGATGCAATTACAAAGCAGTGGTTATTACCCAGGATTAAACTTGACTCAATTGTTGGGTCTGTTTGCAGGTCTTTATAATACAACGATTGATCCGTTGAAGATTCTTTCCTTAGTTAATTTAGAGGATAAGGCTTCGGCTAAAGTAAAAGAACTTAGTGGAGGCCAACGTCAACGTTTTTCAATTGCCACTACATTAGTTAACCGTCCAAAAGTTATTTTTCTGGATGAACCAACTACAGGTCTTGATCCGCAGGCCCGTCGCAGTTTGTGGGAGTTAATCAGGACCATCCGAGCAGCGGGTACAACCGTAGTGCTCACAACGCATTATATGGATGAGGCCGAATATTTATGTGATCGAATCGCCATCATGGATCAGGGTAAATTAATTGCGCTGGATACTCCAGATGCATTAATTGATCAACTATTACAAAAAGGGTTTGAGCGAAAAAAGGATGTGAAAGCTGCCACTCTCGAAGATGTTTTTATTGCTTTGACCGGGCATAAGTTGGAGCCAGTTCAATAAAACTACCTTGTCCAAAATTTTCTGTCCACCTCTGCTACTAGAAATATACTGCCGCAAACTAGTATAAGGTCTTTAGCGGTTGCATTTTGTTTTGCTTCTTTGATGGCATCGTTGACATGGGCGTGTGTCGATCCGATTATTCCTTTTTTACTAGCTAAGTATGCTAATTCCTCTGATGGCATAGCTCTAGGAAGCTGCGCTTGTGTAAAATAAAACTTTGCGTCCATCGGCAGTGAAGAAAGAACCCGCTCACAATCTTTATCTTTGACCATGCCCATAATCAGGTGTAGTTTATCATAGGAAGTATGCTTCAGTTGAAGAAGAACCTGCTCGATCCCCTCTGGATTATGTGCCACATCAACCACAAGTGCGGGGTCGCTGCTTAGTTGTTCCCATCGGCCTAATAATCCTGTATTTTTCTTTGTATTTTTTATACCACTGTAAATAGCTTCCTTCTCAATATAAAAACCTGCATTAGTCAATTGATCTATAGCTGCTAAAACCGTCAGCAAGTTATTGCACTGGTAAATTCCGCATAGATCAAGCTCAAAAGGTGTTTCATAAGACGCTCCGTTTATTTTAACATAAAGACTTTCTTTATCCCAGTGATATGAGGCAATCGATCGATTAGCGCTGGCCAATTCAAGAGGCGCCATTTCATTTTTTGCTTTGCTAAGAAAAACAGGCCAGGATTCTTCCTGCATTTTTCCGATCACAACAGGCACCTCTTTTTTAATAATACCCGCTTTTTCAAAAGCTATTTTTTCAAGGGTATCTCCCAATAATTGCATGTGGTCCCATCCGATATTCGTGATGATCGATAATTCAGGTGTGATAATGTTAGTGCTATCTAGCCTGCCGCCCAAACCTGTTTCAATAACGGCAAAATCAACCTTATGGTGTGAAAAATAATCAAAAGCCATCGCTACGGTCACCTCAAAAAAACTGGGACTGATTTTATCGATTAGGGGTTGAATTCGTTGTGTGAAATCGACTACTTCCTCTTTACTGATCATCTCCCCATTGATCCGTATCCGCTCCCTAAAATCATAAAGGTGAGGGGAGGTGTATAGCCCAGTTTTATATCCGGCAGCTTGTAAAATAGAGGCCAGCATATGGCTTACTGAGCCTTTTCCGTTGGTCCCTGCAACGTGAATTGATTTGAAATTAAGGTGCGGATTATGCAGGGCATCGCAGAGTGCAATAGTGTTATGGATGTCTTTCTTATAAGCCGCTTCTCCTATCCTGGTGAAGTACGGAAGCTTTTCGTATAGGAATTGCAACGTTTCTTGATAGTTCATGGGACGGCTAGCATTACTGCTAGTTGATTCTGAAATTAAATTGTACGGTCACCATTGATTCGTGATCGCTAGTATTAAAACGAATTTTTTCCAGATACTGGACAATGGCTTGGCGGTATGCAGATCCTGTGGCCGTTGATCCTTTTGCAAAACTTACAAACCTTCCAATCCCTTCAGGTGAAACCGAAATGTTTACATAAAGGGTGGCTTTGTTCAGCTCTCCTTCAAACGCATAGCTCCGGGTAATTTTTCGATCCCC
>SXWI01000005.1 GCA_005791465.1 Bacteroidota bacterium
CTGTATATTCAGCGGGGGGCGAAAAGGTCGATTCCGAGTTAATTCGTAGTTATAAACCAGCCTGCCCAGCTCCCGCAGGAAGGGAAAGCCCACCGTTTCCTCATCATACTTAGAATCGTTGACCACGCCATCGCTGTTTACGTAGAGCGTTGCTGAGAGGAAATAATCAACCCGGTTAATCGTGTCTACTACGTAAGAAACATCTGTGAGAAAGCCATAGGCCCAGCCCACTTTATTAAATACACGAACCCCTGGTGGCATTTGATGAGTGGAGTCCTGAAAAAAGAATTTGACATAACTATCATAAAAAACAGACGTATCATATTTAGGATAGTTTGTTTCGGAAGGATACTGTGATAAGTACTGTAACAGAAATAAACGATCCTCTTCAGAAAAATTGAAACGATTTTTTTTGGGAAGCGAAGTGGGGAACACTACAGCTTGTAACATTTTTTGCATATCCGCAAGAGAAATTGAATTATGACGCGTAAAGTCAAAAGGACCTTGTACTAACAGCTCCTGTCTGTTAATATGCGCATTCCCAATTAAAATAGGAGCAGGAAATAAAAAACTATCTCGGTTATATCCCGGCTCTTGGGCATATATCTCTTGCCCATTGGAATTATAAAAGCGGACCGCATTGGTATGCCGATTTTGTTCGTCCGTAAATCCCATAAACTGGCGTGTAATACGAACGGATGAATATCCTTTTGTTTGTAATATTTGATTGGTAGGCCCCTGCCCCATGAATTGATAGAATCGATTGTAGGGATCATTCTCACTAATTAAAAAAGCACGTTTGACCAGATGCCCTATTGTTGGAATTTCCCCAAGCGCCGAAGCATCTTTACGCATAGCAACCTGTCGCGGATAGCTACTGTCAAACGCTACACGTGTATCACGGTTTAATGCTGGTATTGCGTGCTCACTCTTTATTGGATTATTGAGTTGATGTAATTTTTCCAACGCTGAAAAAGCCAATGGCATTTTAACCATAGAAGCCGGATTAAAATATTTATCGGGATCAACCAGAAAAGTATGATGTGTAAATCGCGGCTCTCCTTTTTTATTTCGATCAATCTGTGTATAGATAATTTGCAAGCGATACGTGTCTGGATCTTTCAATACCTGCTGCGCTGGACCTGCGCTTGCTTTTTCTAAAATTGAGGATAAGACAACGCTTTCTTTGTTTTGCGCCCACCCTGAAATTGAAAAACCAACTATTACAAAAAGCAATGTCCAAGTTGGTCTTAGTAGTTGAGAGAAATCAAGGGAGCACTTGTATGATGTCATATGTTTCCGAAGTTTCATGTAGTAGTTTGAGATGAATTTAGAAAAAAACAAAACGCAAGGGGTATGAAAACTGTATCAAAAATTATGATTGCAATAGGTGCCGGCCTAGCCATAGGAAGTGTGCTGGGGGTCTTATTTGCACCAGACAAAGGCTCAGAAACCCGCCGAAAACTCCGTGAAGGAAGAGAAGGGTGGGTAAAAAGAACAGAAGGTAAGTTGAAATGGGGGAAAGAGAAGCTCAATAAAATTGAAGAATTGGTCGTTCGTTTCAAAGCGTACCGGAACACCAGGTTGTCGCAACTCAAGCTGTCTACGGCAGAAAAAACAGCCAACGTGCTACCTGTCCTGATCGCGGTGTTGCTGGCAGCCCTGGTTTTTTTTCTATTCTTGACAATCGTCTGTATTGTACTAGCCCTGTTAATTGGAAGCTGGCTGAATAGTCTTTGGATGGGCTTTATGATTGTGAGTGGCCTTATCCTGTTATTGGGGCTCTGGAGCTGGATTTCACGAGAGCGGTGGTTACCTATCCCCATTATGAATCTGCTGATCCGAGCCTTGTTTAAGGACATACCCCATGAGAAAGATTAGACGAATAGTAGATATTGAGCATGCCAAACTCAAGTTAAGAGTACAGCAGCTGGATCAGGAAAAAGAAATACGCGCAGCCTGGAAAGAGTTGAAATATTCATTTAGCCCCGGCGCCTTATTACAAAATAAAATTGGCCATTGGGCACAGGTGGGTTGGCGATTATTTAGCCAAAAATGGAGAGCCCGTTCTAGTTAGTAGAGCTTATTGAATCAATACGCGTTGCGATTGCATGCCGGCTGTCAACACATAAACACCTTTACTATACGTTTGAACTGGAATCGTATTACGTCCGACAGGCAATTGTCCTTTCCATACGGTAGCACCAGCAGCATTTACTAAGCGAACCAATTGCGTTTCTGCCAAGAAAATAGTAAGCTGATCCTGTACCGGGTTTGGGTATACTTGTAGATCCGCTCCTGGCTCATTGAAGATGATACTTACAATTTTGCTATAACTAAACTTATCATCCAGATCACGCTGTAGAATACGATAGTAATTATAGTTATTCCCTTTTAAAGGGTTCTGATGAACATAAGAATAATTGCGTGTGGTAGTGCTATTACCTGCGGCGGGAATAGTAGATAGAGCGCTCCAGTCTGTTGTATTCAAACTATATTGTATCACAAAATCTTTGGTGTTTTGCTCAGAAGCAGTGGACCAACGTGAAACAGATTGACCGTTTTGCTTTTCAGCAGAGACTGTTTCCCAGTTACGGGTAAAGTACCACTGCTATTAATATTATAATTGCATGTGAACGTTGATCCTGAGGTTGGCTTAAAAGTAAATCGCCAGTTAGCTGCCGGTGGACTTTGGGTACCATTTGGAGAATAAAAACACACCCACCGATCAGGATCTCCGCTATACGCTCCAAACCAAATATCACTATTGTACACCGTGGGAGTTACCGTATTATCTTGAAAAATCTCCCAACTAGAGGTGCCACTATTGTATCTCTCAACTTTATCAATACTTAGAGTGGCAGAAACACCCGTAAATTCAAAACTACCCTGCTTTATCCAAGTACCAACGGTGGGAATTCCAGCAGATGAGCCGCAGTTCTCAGGTTGATTATTACCATTATTTCTTTTCAAATACGTTGTACAGGTCTGTGAATAAGCTGGTTGTACAAATAAAATCAACAAACCAAAAATGAATCTAATTATCAATTTCATAAAGCAGCAGTAATAGTTTTAGATAAATATTATTAACTAGAACAAAAAACAAATGAGAGTCTTTTTAGAACCTGAAATTCATAACTGCAACAATACTTAAAAATTGGACTAATTCTACTTAACCCATTATAAAGCGAAAAAGCATTAGTATTTTCACTAAACACAGATGCTTATGAAATAGAATTTGATGAAATTACATATTCATGAATAGGAATCAAAAAAATGGGCTTTTTATAGATTCAACCCTCACAGCTGAAAAAAAATCACTGGAGCAGGAAGTCTACGATACCCGCTTCAAGCTGAATTTATTGTTGGAGATGACGGATGCGGTGCACTATATCTCGTATCAAACGCAGCCGGGAAAGAGCTTTTATTCTGACCGTTGGGAAAGAGTGTTGGGGTTTTCGCCACATAACGTCGCAGATCCATTAGCTGAAAAAAACAAACTAGTTGTAGTGGATTCGTTAGACGCATACGAGGCAGCTTGGGAAAGTTTTCAGCAATCAGGCCATTCTATCATAAAGTACCAACTACAACATCCTAAAACAAATAAACGGATATGGATTGAAGAGATAGTGCATAAAAAGTTTGACGTGGTAGCCGATGACGAGGTATGGGCCGGCACAATTCGTGACATTAGTGGGATAGAATTTTACAAAGAATATATCGAGGAAAGTGAGAGACGCTTTAAAAAAATTGCGGACAGTGTGCCCATTATGATTTGGGTGTCGGACGAAAATGATGTGATTGTATACAATAATGAAAAAGCCAGACAGTTTTTTGGACTTAAA
>SXWI01000037.1 GCA_005791465.1 Bacteroidota bacterium
ACCACTGATGGCTTCTTTTTCACTAAAAACAATCGGATTATCTGTAACCGCATTTAGTTCAATTTCCACTAGCTCCTTTAAATGAAGCCACGCATTCCGACTGGCCCCGTGCACCTGCGGCATGCATCGAAGTGAATAAGGGTCTTGTACTCGATCACAGTCTTGGTGGCTCTCGAGAATCGATGAGCCCTGCACTAGTTTTTTCAAGCGCTGTGCTACCAACTGACAACCCCCAAAAGGCCTTAATTCATGAAGCCGTGCATCAAAAGGAGATGCAGAGCCCATCAGCGCTTCCAAACTCATGGCCCCAACCCAATCCGCCAACTCCAAACACCTGAAAAAACGATCCACACCCATTGTAGCATACGCAAGAATAAATTGGGTGCCATTAATTAAAGCAAGTCCTTCCTTAGGTCCTAATTGTAAGGACGAAAGATGATGCTCCTCAAAAATTGTTGTAGTGCTTACTTCGTTCCAAGAATCATTTTGCACTTTAGTCATAACAGTGCCTAACCCAATCAATGGTAAAAAAAGATGAGCAAGGGGCGCCAAATCTCCAGAAGCCCCAACGCTACCCTTTTCAGGAACAACTGGTATACAGTCATTATCAATATGCCAAATGATGCGAACCAAGGTAGATAGCTGAATACCACTATAACCACGAGAAAGCGCATGCACCTTAGTAATCAACATCAATTTGGCAACCGCAGTTGGTATCGAGCTACCTACCCCAACACTGTGACTTTGGAGTATCTTTTCCTGAAGAAGTCTGGTATCTTCTTTTGATATGCGAGTATTGGCTAATATCCCGAAGCCTGTATTTATACCGTAAACAGTAGAGCCCTGATCTACAATTGCTCTAACATGCTGCTCCCCTTTCAATATCCTTTCTTTAGCGACCTCACTCAAGATCCCCTTTCTTCTTCCATTTACCAGGTCCAGCGCTGCTGAAACGGTAAGCTTATCCTCCCCAAACAAAAAATTTGACGCCATGCAATAGGTTTGTCCCGCAATTTAAAGAAATGTAAATTTGCACCGCATTGGCGCTCCGACGAGGTCCGGTAGCTCAGTTGAATAGAGCAACTGCCTTCTAAGCAGTAGGTCATTGGTTTGAATCCAATCCGGATCACTAAGCCCCTTCAATTTTTGTTGGAGGGGCTTTTTTTGGGTGTTGAGTACTGGTTTTCAGCCAGTTTTCATATGCAATCAAGAAACTATCAAAATCTGAATCACTCACTAAATTTAGTTTTTGAGCAATTCGAAGTTGATGAGTAGAAAGAGTGGATGGAGCCATTGAAAGACTTTGAGCCACTTCTTTCATTCGCTGGCCTTTGCGTAACTGTTTTAATACGGCAATTTCCTTTTCGCTTAATAAATTTATCAAGTCGGGCATATCAAAAAACAAATGCCCCTCACAAATTAAGTTGATGATTATCGTGTGCGGCACATAAACTTCGCCGTTGAGTACTGTTTGAAAGACAATTTTAATTGTATCAAGAGAATCCCCCCTAAAAAAACTACCAGAAATACCTGCTCGGTAAGCACTTAAAATTTCACGGGATAATCGCGTATAAATGAAAATGATCTTTATATGGGGAATTTGATCTTTAAGAACTCGAATCAAATCAATTGCCTGTTCCTTGTACGATACAGTGTCCAACACAAAGAGATCAAAACTTTTTTCAGAGACTAGTTGCAAGATTTCACCTTCCTTTTCATCCTGAGCAACTTTTAACGAAAGTTCATTGACCATTTTTGAGAGAAGCGTTGACAAACCCTCCACCAAAAGTGGTTCTTTAATTAAAAACAAGGATCTCATATGTTAAAAACACATATTGAAGTAGTTGAGAATAATATCAAGGTATGCTTATTGAGCCCTGTATATCAATTTGTTGCGTATTTAATTATTTCTAATTTGATGTCAGTATTTTTTGAATACATACTTCGAATTTTAACAAGTATATACCTTTATATACAAGAGAGAAAGGAAAGAGGTAATAAGATACATTTGTGCACATGAGCAAATTGAATATCAAGGTAGAGGAATCATGGAAATTGGTACTAAAGGAAGAATTCAATAAGCCTTATTTTATACAGTTAGTTAATCATATTAAAACCGAAAAAGAGCAGGGCAAATTAATTTATCCAAAAGGGAGTAATATTTTCAACGCTTTTAATAAAACTCCTCTCGACAAAGTCAAGGTTGTGATTTTAGGGCAAGATCCCTATCATGGACCTAATCAGGCGCATGGTCTAAGTTTTTCAGTACAAAAAGGTATTCCATTTCCTCCATCGCTTCAAAATATTTTTAAAGAACTACAACGTGATACCGGCACCCCCTATCCTTTGCATGGCGATCTCTCCAGTTGGGCTCAACAGGGTGTCTTTTTGCTAAATGCTTCACTAACAGTTAGAGCAGCTGAGCCCATGAGTCATTCGCAAATTGGGTGGGCCATTTTTACTGATGCTGTCATTAGAACTATTTCAAAAGATTGCCCAAAGGTTGTATTTATGCTATGGGGGAAATTTGCGCAAGAAAAACAAACCCGAATTGATTCGTCAAAACACCTGATCTTAAAAGCTCCACACCCCTCCCCCCTGTCTGCCCATCAAGGTTTTGTGGGGTGTGGGCATTTCTCCACTTGTAATCACTTCTTGGCAAAAAACGGAATAGACCCCATTAATTGGCATATTAACTAATTAAGAATGAAATTTCTAAAAAGCCTATTGGGTAGAATATGGGCCTTGTGGGCATTATTAACATTTGTAGTGAGCTTTTTGATCATTTTACTTCCCTCGCTATTAACCGGTCTGTTGCCAGACCCCCAAGGGCAAGAGCTATATATCAAAATTGCTCGAAAATGGATTCGCTTCTGGCTTTTTATCATTGGTTGTAGATTAATTATTAAGGGAGAACAGCATTTTGAAAGTGGGAAATCTTTTATAATTACTTGCAATCACAATTCATTTATGGATCCTCCACTTTCATCCCCCTTTATACTAGGACCTAATAAAACAATTGCAAAATCAACATTCACCAAAGTCCCTTTCTTTGGCTGGTACTATAAAAGAGGAGGAGTAATGGTCAACAGAAAAAGTGAAGAAAGCAGACGAAAAAGTTACGAAGAGATGAGAAAAGTATTGCAAGCAGGCATGCATATGTGCATCTATCCTGAGGGTACAAGAAACAGAACTGAAGCTCCATTGAAACCATTTTATAACGGAGCGTTTAAATTAGCAGTCGAGACGGGACACCCCATCATGCCCGCAGTTCTTTTCAATACTAAAAGTGTGCTTCCTCCCGGAAAATTTCTGTTTGGCTGGCCAGGTAAAATGGAAATCCATTTTTTGTCACCGATAGATCCAAAGGGATTCACCGCTGAAGATTTGAAAAAAAACGTTTTCAACTGTATGAGCAATTATTACCTGGACAATAGTACTAGTACCCTGTAAAAAAGCGAGTTCGGTTGATACGAAGATCTTGCAGCAATCCTGCTTTTGGAGAAACAGTAAAATTAAATGACCGCGTAAAGCC
>SXWI01000168.1 GCA_005791465.1 Bacteroidota bacterium
ATCGCGGCGACTATACGTAATTCAATCTGCGAATAGTCAGCAGAAAGCAACACATGATTTTTATCTCTAGGGATGAATGCTTTTCTGATTTCTCTGCCTCGCTCCGTACGAACCGGAATATTCTGAAGATTCGGATTATTACTAGCCAGTCGACCTGTTACTGCAACCGCCTGTCCATAGGTAGTATGTACACGTCCTGTTTTAGGGTTGATCAATTCTGGAAGCGCATCAACGTAAGTAGATTTTAATTTTGTCAACTGGCGAAAGGCTAAAATATCAGCCACTATTTCGTGTCCCTTAGCAGCTAGCTTCAACAACACATCTTCTCCGGTTTGATATTGCCCTGTCTTTGTTTTCTTGGCAGAAGGGTCCAGCTGTAATTTATCAAAGAGTACCTCCCCTAGTTGTTTTGGAGAAGCCAGATTAAATCGGACACCCGCTTTTTCATAGACATTTTTTTCTGCACGATCGGCCTCCTTTTCTAATTCAACAGAATAATCTTTTAAGAAGTTTACATCTACATTAACACCCTCAAACTCCATAGAAGTCAAAATTTTAACTAAGGGAGATTCCACTTGATTAAACACGCGTTCAACCTCTTTCTTTTTTAAGAGTGGGACAAACTTTTCTTTTAACTGGAGTGTAATATCGGCATCCTCACCTGCATATTCTTTGATCTGGTCGATATCTACATCGCGCATCGACAGTTGCCCTTTTCCTTTTTTCCCAATTAACTCCTCAATGGAAACCGGAACATAACCCAGGTATTTTTCACTGAGCAGATCCATACTTCGTTTTCCTTCTGGCTCAATTACGTAATGGGCCAACATCGTATCAAATAAAGAACCGGCTAATTCAATACCATACCACTTTAAAATCAAAAGATCGTATTTACAATTCTGTCCTATCCAGCATTTAGATGCGTCCGTAAATAAAGAATCAAAACTAGCAAGTAGCTGTTTAGTAGTGGCACGATCTGCAGAACAAGGCACATACCAAGCTTTGCCAGGTTTAACGGCAAAGCTTAAACCGACTAATTCTGCCAAGTTAGCATCTAATCCTGTTGTTTCAGTATCAAAACAAATTTCAGTATGAGCTGATAATTGTTGAACCAGTTTTTTAATTGCTACTTCACCCTCGACCACTTCATAATGGTGAGGGGTGTTATGGATATTCTTATCAGCAGGCCCTGTTGGCAGTTCATCATCTTGCTCGAAAGAATCAGTCGCATTTACATCAATACTCGAATCGACTGCAATAGTGGCTGGCTGGGTACTCCCCCCAATGATATTCCCGAACAAATCAGTTTGAACACCTTGTGGCATTTCTTTTTCTACCACCGAGCGTGTTGGCGGTGGTGGAACAAAATCCTCACCGAGCAAACGCTTACCGAGTGTTCTAAATTCAAGTTCAGAGAAAATAGTTTTTAATTCATTCTTATTCCAGTCTTTCAACTTGAAATCCTCCTCATGAAACTCAACAGGAACACTGGTAATAATTGTAGCTAGTTTTTTTGAAAGAATGGCCAGGTCTTTTCCTTTTCGTACTTTTTCTCCCATGGCTCCCTTGATCTGATCAGCATTAGCTAAAGTATTTTCAAGCGAACCATATTCCTGCAAAAACTTTGCAGCCGTTTTTTCCCCTACCCCAGGTATACCCGGAATATTATCTACGGCATCGCCCATCATACCAAGCATATCAATGACCTGGCTAACGTCTTTGATATTCCATTTAGCACAAACTTCTGCAGGACCCAACACTTCAGCATCATTACCTCCATAAGCAGGCTTGTAGATTTTGATATGCTCAGAAACCAACTGACCGTAGTCTTTATCAGGCGTAACCATATAAACAGCGTAACCTGCTTTTTCTGCCTGCTTACTCAGCGTTCCAATCACATCATCTGCTTCGTATCCATCACATTCGATAATTGGAATATTGAAGGCCTTTATAATTTGTTTGATATCCGGCACAGCAGCCAAGATATCCTCCGGTGTTTCCTGACGGTTAGCTTTATAATCGGCAAAATCAGTATGTCTTTCGGTAGGAGCAGCCGTATCAAAACAAACAGCCATGTGAGAAGGCTTTTGCTTATTGATCAATTCCAATAAAGCATTGGTAAAACCAAACTGCGCATTAGTATTTTTACCAGTTGATGTGAGCCGTGGGCTACGAATTAACGCATAATAAGCGCGAAAAACCAGCGCAAAAGCATCTAGTAAAAACACCTTTTTCTCCATGGTGCTAAGATAACTATAACTCTTTCAAACGAGCCTCTAACCTATATACTTCATCCCGAAGACTGGCCGCCTCCATATAATCCTGACGATGGGCCGCTTTATCCATCTCCTTACGTACTTTCTTAATTGCTTTTTCAAGTTCAGCCTTGGATGTGTACTCTACTTGTTCGTCTAACACTGCTGAAAGTTGCTTCAAGGTGTGTGCCGCCATAGCATTAGCATCTCCCCCAGCATCCAGAATATCTAAAACTGACGTTTGCGCGAATACCTCTTGGGTAGATTTTTGAATAGTGGTAGGCGTTATACCGTGCGCTTCATTGTAGAGCATTTGCTTTTGACGACGACGGGTAGTTTCATCGATAGTACGCTGCATACTCTGCGTTATCTTATCAGCATAAAATATAACCAGTCCGTTTACGTTACGAGCAGCGCGTCCAGCCGTTTGTGTTAATGATTTTTCGTTTCGTAAAAAACCTTCCTTGTCTGCATCCAAGATAGCCACCAATGAGACTTCTGGGATATCAAGCCCTTCTCGTAATAAGTTGACGCCTACTAATACATCGATTTTTCCCAATCGTAGTGCACGTAAGATCTCTATACGCTCCAACGTATCCACATCACTATGAATAAACTTAGAACGAATGTCAATCCGGTGCAGATACTTATTCATCTCTTCGGCCATTCGCTTGGTCAGCGTTGTTACCAATACTCGATCTCCTTGTTTTACTCGCTTATCAATTTGATCTAGTAGATCATCAATTTGATTTTTACTAGGACGAACTTCAATCGGTGGATCCAATAAACCAGTAGGACGAACAACTTGTTCAACTACTACCCCTTCACATTTCTCTAATTCATAATTACCCGGTGTAGCAGAAACAAAAATAACCTGCTGTTGCAAGGACTCAAACTCATGAAAGTTTAAAGGACGATTATCTAAAGCGGAAGGCAATCTAAATCCAAAATCTACAAGCGTCAATTTACGACTGCGATCACCGCCGTACATACCACTAACTTGCGGAATAGTCTGATGACTTTCATCAATCATCATCAAAAAATCAGAGGGGAAATAATCTAGTAAACAAAAAGGACGGGTACCGGCTTTACGACGATCAAAAAATCGGGAGTAGTTTTCAATACCACTACAATATCCTAACTCGCGAATCATTTCCAAGTCGTAATTCACTCTTTCTTTCAATCGCTGCGCTTCAATTAGCTTTCCTTGTGCTTTAAAATAGTTTTCCTGCGCCAGCGCTTCGTCCTGGATCTCATAAATTACTTGCTGTAAAACATCTTTGGGAGCTACATAAAGATTAGCAGGGAAAATAGCCACGTTATCCATCGTACCAATTCGTTTCCCTGAGATAACTTCGATAGTCTCCAACAGTTCAATTTCGTCTCCAAAAAAATGAATTCGATAGGCCACATCCAAATAAGGAATATTAATATCGACGGTATCCCCCTTTACCCGAAAAGTACCGCGTTCAAATTCGAGGGTGGTACGATTATAAAGGGAATTGACCAATGCATGCAAGAAAGCTTGTCGGGAGAGTACCTGTCCTTTTTCTAAACGAATAATTCCATTCATGTAATCGACAGGGTTCCCCATTCCGTAAATACAACTCACGGAGGCCACTACAATAATATCACGGCGTCCACTTAATAAACTGGAAGTAGCTCTCAATCGAAGTTTATCCAACTCCTCATTGATGGAAAGATCTTTTTCAATGTACGTATCGCTCACGGGCATATACGCCTCCGGTTGATAATAATCGTAGTAAGAAACAAAATACTCCACTGCATTCTCAGGAAAAAACTGTCGAAACTCTCCATACAATTGTGCCACCAGCGTTTTGTTATGAGTCAGTACTAAGGTGGGTTTTTGCACCTGCTGAATAACATTGGCCATGGTAAATGTTTTACCACTTCCAGTAACTCCTAGTAGCGTCTGGTATTTTTCCCCTGCCATAAGCCCTTCCGTCAGCTGCCGAATAGCTTCGGGCTGATCACCAGCAGGTGTAAACGGAGAATGAAGTTTGAAGGGCAT
>SXWI01000169.1 GCA_005791465.1 Bacteroidota bacterium
CCACTTGAGCGTTTTGCTGAAGTGGAGGGTGCTGTTTTTTATCCTGGTCGTTATGAGTTGCAAAAAGATATGCGCTTGAGCAGCTTATTGATGAAAGTGCAATTAATGCCCGAAGCAAAAAATGATTTCTTCTTTATAGAACGCTTATTGCGTGACAGCACAGTTCGTATTTTGAAAGTGACTGCTGCTGAGGCTGGAAACTTTGTATTAGAGCCTCGTGATCGAGTACAGGTTTATAATAAAGTGTTTTATGCGAATCAGGAGATGGTTGAAGTGGATGGTTCTGTACGTCTTCCTGTAAAACGAATGTTGGCGATCAACGATAAAATATTGGTAAGTGATGCCGTACAGCTAGCAGGTGGACTACTACCCACTGCATTAGAAAAAGCGCAAATCATTCGTAGAGATATCATGCAGCCAGAAAAGGTTGAGTATTTTCCAATTGACTTAACAAATCCCGGAAGTGCAGAACTTAAGGCTGGAGATAAATTAATTGTATTTGACAAAAGAACTTTTGTACTTGGCTCTACAGTATCACTTGGAGGTGCAGTTAATGACACCTTAACCACACCTTACAATCCTTCACTCAGTATTGCTGACCTCATCAGACTAGGAGGAGGCTTCAAGCAATCTGCCGCTTTGAACCGTGTTGATGTTTTTAGATTGGGTTATGGTGAGAATGGATCTGGATATACACGTTTTGAGTTGGAGATGGATGCATCTTATAATGTAATAGCGCCCAATACAACTTTCAACTTAATGCCTTTTGATAAGGTTGTGGTCCGCGATTTACCGCTCTTCAACTTAAATCGTACTGTTCAATTATTAGGAGAAGTAAGATACCCGGGACTATATGCACTAGCAGCAGATCAAATTAATCTTACTGAAATAATTAAACAAGCTGGGGGTCTGAACCCATTAGCAGATCAACGTCATGCAGTGCTTACAAGAGTTTTTGGAGCAAAAGGGTCAATTGGTATTGATTTAAAGAGGGCGCTTCAGCGTGAAGGCTCTAGCAAATTTGATCCGGTACTTCTTGCTGGCGATATTATTACTATTCCTGCTTATCAAAATACAATTGGAATACGAATTCGTGGTACCAGACAGGCTGATTTGCTTACCGCTGGTGTGCGCTTAGATCAAAAATCAATTAATGATGTTTCTAGTTTCATTTATACAACCTCACGTTCTTCTCGTTGGTACATTAGGGAATATGCTGGTGGATTTTCTCGTAAAGCTGACAAATCAAGCGTAACAGTTTCTTATCCGGATGGAAGTGTGAAAGGAACACGTAATATTTTCTTGTTCTTCAGAAAGTATCCTACGATGAAGCCTGGTGCAATTGTTTCGCTTACTAACAAAGAAGAGAAAGTAAAAGGTGGTGAGGACAAAAAAGTGAACTGGGATAATGTATTCAGCAAAATCCTAGCCGTAGGAACTACGATGGCGGTATTGATAACGGCTACTAAATAATCCGTTTTACACGGGTTTTAGCTTAGCTGTAAAGTGACGAAGTAAGGGGGCTTCTTCTAAAATTTGAAGTCCTTTTAGTTCGTCTCTTTTTTTATACACCTCGATAATTACTTCTGCTACGTAGTCAATATGACTTTGTGTATACACGCGGCGTGGAATGGCCAAGCGTACTAACTCAAGGGTGGCAGGAATTAATTGATGTTGTTCGTCATATTTACCAAACATCAGCGATCCAATTTCAACAGCACGAATTCCTCCTTCCACATACAAGGCGCAAACCAAGGATTGTCCGGGATATTGGGAAGAGGGGACATGGGGTAAGAATGTTTTTGCATCCAGATAAACTGCATGGCCTCCGGCGGGCTGCATCACGGGAACACCAGCGGCTGCTAATTTCTCTGTGAGGTATTCCATGCTCCGGATACGATACTGTAAATAGCTTTCCTCCATCACTTCTTCGAGACCAATAGCAATAGCTTCCAGATCACGACCTGCCAATCCTCCATAGGTGGGAAATCCTTCAGTGATAATCAAAAGATTTCTACACTCGAGTGCAAGCTGGCTATCATTGAGTGCTAAAAATCCTCCGATATTCGCAAACGCATCTTTTTTAGCACTCATACTGCAACCGTCAGCCAGGGAGAACATTTCTTGTGCAATGGATTCGATACTTCTGTTTTCGTAGCCAGCCTCTCTTTTCTTGATGAAGTATGCGTTTTCTGCAAACCGGCAACAATCAATAAAAAATGGAATCTTATATTTTTTGCAAATGGCAGCTGCTGCTTTCATATTAGCCATACTCACCGGTTGACCACCTCCTGAGTTATTAGTTACCGTGATCATCACCATGGGGATATTGGCAGCTCCTACTTTTTGAATCGTGGGTTCTAAGGCCTCCACATCCATATTTCCTTTAAAGGGAGCCGCTTTTAAGGGATCTTTTCCCTCGGCGCAGAGTAAATCAATTCCAGTGGCACCGGAAAATTCAATATTAGCGCGGGTAGTATCAAAAAGTGTGTTACTGATAATGGTTTTGCCTTTGCCTCCCACGGCTGCAAACAATATTTTTTCAGAGGCTCTGCCCTGGTGCGTTGGGATCACAAATTGCATTCCCGTAATACGCTTGACCATGGACTCAAAGCGATAGAAGCTGGGACTTCCGGCATAGGATTCATCGCCTTCCATAATACCACCCCATTGACGACTACTCATTGCCGAAGTACCACTATCGGTTAAGAGGTCAATCAGTACATCACGAGATGCTATACCAAACACATTGTAGTCAGCTTTTTTTAAAATGACTTCACGTTCAGCACGTGTGTTGAAATAAATGGGTTCTACTGATTTGATCCGAAAAGGTTCAATGATAGTCTTAATGGCCATGGCAAGTTTTTTGAGTACCGGTTCAAACGGTGCTCAAAGGTAAGTCTCGATTTGCCAATTGTAAAAGAGGATTAAAGAAAGTATTAGCCGTAAATCTCCCGGTGAATACTTTTTTTATCGTAGCCCATGGCCTGTATACGAGCATAGGCTTCGTCGATCATGTTTTTCCAGCCACAGAGTAAAAAATGCGCGGGTTGTTTTTGTTCACAAAGTGCTTCGTAAACGGCATGTACATAGCCCGATTTTCCTTCCCAGCTTTCTCGGGATAAAACGGGATGATAATGGAAGGAGGGATTTTCTTGTTGAAGCTGTGTGAGCTCATCAAAATACAGGAGGTCCTCTTTTTTTCTGCAACCAAACACCAGGTGAACGGCACCCGTGTGAATTTGATGTTTCCAAAGATGTGTGACCATGCTCCGAAATGGGGCAATTCCTGTGCCCGTGCATATTAAAAACAAATTTTCCTCGAGGTGTTCAGGTAATACAAAAACACCCTGTGGGCCACGCAGTGTCAAAGTAGAACCGACTATTACATGGTCAAATAAATACGTGGTACCAGCTCCGTTCTCTACTTTCACAATAATCAACTCAAAAACATTGGTTCCATCGGGTCTGGACGCAATCGAATAACTGCGCCAACGTTTATTGGGTTTTTCATGTATCGGCAGGTCCAGCGTAACAAATTGTCCGGGCTTGAAATCAAAAACAGATAGAGTAGGCACTTCAATCCAAAATTGACGGGTGGTAGGGGTATGATCCGCTATACGGATCACGGTTCCTGTTATCCAAGGTTGTAGTGCCATCGTGATACCTAAGTTAATACAATTTGGCGTTATCTTTGCGGCGCGGAAATGAGTGCCAAGGACCTGTTGAATAAAGTACAGCAAGACCCCCGCCTTTATCAATTGGCGGACAGGATTTTATTGCCCGCTCCCCAAGAAACACAATTGACCGGTTTGGTTGGATCTGCTCCAGCTTTTTTAGTGGGTGCTTCTTTATTATCTCCTTCCTTGTCGCAAATAAATCATTTGATAATCTGTAATGATGCGGAGGAAGCAGCTTATTTCCATAACACACTCGAAAGCATAACGGAGGCGCTTGATCTTTTCTATTTTCCTTCTTCTTATAAAAACAGCAAGAACTTTCGGTTGCTGAATCCTTCACATGTGATGCTTCGTACGGAAGCTTTAACCCGACTTTCAAAAAAAGAGGCAAGCGTTGGAGAGCTAAGAAAAAAAGTATTAGTTACGTATCCGGAAGCTTTATTAGAAAAAGTAGTAGGGCCAGCTGCTTACGCCGATCGTTTGATTGAACTCTCAGTGGGAGCAACCCTGGATGTGCCA
>SXWI01000038.1 GCA_005791465.1 Bacteroidota bacterium
AGCGGGGTAATCCTCGTATAAAGCCTCCCTTCCCTGCAGTCAAAGGGTTATGGGGCTGCCCAACGGTGGTTAACAATGTAGAAACCATTGCTGCGTTAGTTCCAATCATCAATGAAGGAGGAGAGGAGTATGCAAAAATTGGAATTGGAAAATCTACGGGTACTAAACTCATATCCGCTTGCGGTAATATCAACAAACCTGGGGTATACGAAATCGATATGACCATTTCGGTGGAAGAGTTTATTTACAGTGATGAATATTGTGGTGGCATACCGCAAGGGAAAAAACTGAAAGCCTGTATCCCAGGCGGTTCTTCCGTTCCTATTCTCCCTGCCAATTTATTGTTGAAAACAGCCAATGGCGAAACGCGTATGATGACTTATGAAAGTCTGGCTGACGGAGGATTTGCTTCTGGATCCATGATGGGTTCCGGAGGTTTTATTGTAATGGATGACAGTCAGTGTGTGGTTCGTCATACCTATACGCTTGCAAGATTTTACAGACATGAAAGTTGTGGACAATGTTCACCTTGCAGAGAAGGTACTGGCTGGATGGAAAAAATTCTTTGGAATATAGAGACAGGCAAGGGACGTTCCAGTGATATCGACTTGCTCTGGGATATCCAGCGTAAGATAGAGGGAAATACCATTTGCCCGTTGGGTGATGCGGCTGCATGGCCAGTGGCTGCTGCGATCCGTCATTTCAGAGATGAATTTGAATGGCATGTTAGCCATCCGGAAGAAGCGCAAAAACGTAATTACGGATTGGCTCATTATGCGGATCCACTGACAGTACCTGTGGCTTGATGGTTGAATAAAAAAGAAATTGATTATGGCAGACGAGATAAAAAAAGCACCCACCTCTCTTAAGGTAACCATCGACAACATCACCGTTGAGGTTCCCGCTGGGACAACTATTTTAAATGCGGCCCGGCAAATTGGCGGGGATGTTACACCTCCTGCTATGTGTTACTATAGTAAACTCGAGGGAAGTGGTGGTAAGTGTAGAACTTGTTTAGTAGAAGTAGCGGCAGGTTCTGCTGCAGACCCACGTCCGATGCCTAAATTGGTAGCGAGTTGTCGCACAACCGTGATGGATGGGATGGTGGTAAAAAATATCACCAGTGAAAGAGTACAAGATGCGCGTGCCGGAGTTGTTGAATTTTTATTACTCAATCATCCCTTGGATTGTCCGGTCTGTGATCAGGCTGGTGAATGTCATTTACAGGATTTAGGATACGAACATGGTAAAGAAGGAACGCGCTATGAATTTTCCCGTCGCACTTTTGAAAAAGAAGATATAGGGCCCACTATACAGCTGCACATGAACCGTTGTATTCTTTGTTACCGTTGTACCTATGTGGCAGATCAGTTAACGGATAATCGGGTGCATGGCATATTGGATCGAGGTGATCATGCCAATATCTCAACACATATTTCTAAAGCAATCGACAATAATTTTAGTGGCAACATGATTGATGTATGCCCGGTCGGTGCCTTAACTGATAAAACATTCCGTTTCAAGAATCGGGTATGGTTTACCAAGCCAGTGGATGCGCATCGCGATTGTCCTGATTGTTGTGGTAAGGTTACACTTTGGCAACGTGGGGACGAAGTATTGCGTGTCACCGCTCGTAAGGATGAATGGGGAGAGGTACAGTCCTATGATGGAAAGCCAGGATGGATCTGTAATACTTGTCGATTTGAAAAGAAAGCAGCTTCTGATTGGGTCATTGAAGGGCCAACTTCCATTAACCGCCACTCTGTAATATCTCAGGGGCATTATTTGGGATTACAAAAATCAAAAGAAACAATTCAGGATGTAATGGGCGGACTGAATCCTCGTTTACTCATGGATATTCACGATGTGAGTGAGGTGAACAAATTGGAATTGAGTCAACTCCCCGGTGCGGCCACCAGCGCTAATTTTAAAAACGAATCAACTAAATCAGAATAATGGTGATAGCTGCTGTTACATTATGGTTTATACTAGAGAAGGTCATTTTGATTGCTTCTATCATTGGGCTGTCCTTTTTTATTGCGATGTACACCACGCTGGCAGAACGCAAAATTGCAGGTTGGATGCAGGATCGTCATGGGCCGAATCGTGCGGGTCCCTTTGGTATTTTGCAACCACTCGCCGATGGAGGAAAATTGTTTTTTAAAGAAGAAATAACTCCTGTTACTTCCAATCGTTTTTTGTTTTTACTCGGCCCCGCACTCGCAATGATCGTAGCCTTGGTAACTAGTACTGTGGTCCCCTGGGGTGCTCCTGTAATTACTGCTACTGGTTCGATACCACTTCAGGTTGCTGATGTAGATATGGGCATCTTGATTGTATTCAGCGTGGTCAGCGTAGGGGTGTATGGTATCATGATTGGAGGCTGGGCATCCAATAACAAGTTTTCGCTGCTGGCGGCAATTCGAGGTGCTTCGCAAATGGTCTCGTATGAATTGCCCATGAGTTTAGCCTTGATTGCTGTACTATTTATGACAGGCTCCTTAAAGATGAGCGAAATAGTTTCCTATCAAATGGCTAATGGGTGGAATATCATCTATCAGCCACTCGGTTTTTTGATATTTTTTATCTGTGCACTTGCTGAGTGTAACCGTACCCCTTTCGACTTACCAGAAGCGGAAAATGAATTAAACTTCGGTTATCACCAAGAGTACTCTTCAATGAAGCTGGGATTTTATCTTTTTGCCGAGTACATCAACATGTTTGTTAGCAGCGCTGTCATGGCTACTTTATTTTTAGGAGGCTATGATATTCCTTTTGTCAATGAAGCTAATTGGGGATTGGCTCCTTGGTTGTATTCACTAATCAGCTTCAGCGTAATGATGGCAAAGGTTAGCTTTCTGTTATTTGTATTTATTTGGATTCGTTGGACCATTCCTCGCTTCCGCTATGATCAATTAATGAATCTGGGCTGGCGTAAGTTGATACCGCTGGCGCTTTTTAATATGGTATTGAGTGCGGCCATTCTATTATGGCTTAAATCATAAACTGAAACGTGTAACTGACTATGCAACTCACGCAACGAGCAAAACCGGTAGACCGCAGTCCCATGACTTTCCTGGAAAGTCTGTATCTGTGGAATATAGTTAAGGGGATGGCCATCACCTTTAGGCATATGTTTCTAAAAAAGGCCACTATACAGTATCCGGAAGAAAAACGCCCTTTTTCTCCTGTATTTCGTGGCTTGCATGTATTGAATCGTGATGCGGAAGGGCGTGAAAATTGTACGGCTTGTGGGCTATGTGCCGTAGCCTGTCCTGCAGAGGCCATCACTATGGAAGCCGCAGAAAGATTACCCGGTGAAGACAAATTATACCGTGAGGAGAAGTATGCGGCCAAATACGAAATCAATATGCTCCGTTGCATTTTTTGTGGTCTCTGTGAGGAAGCTTGTCCAAAAGACGCTATTTACTTGTCACAAACTTTTGCTCCTGCTAATTATGCCCGTAAAGGATTTATCTATGGAAAACAAGAGTTGTTAATTCCTCACCCCATCGAACAACCTGAAGCTTATCAAAAAGCGTTGGGTGATCGTCAACCATCTTCTAGAAACGCAAACCAACCTGTCGCATGAGTATAACCGCTATTTTGTTTTGGGTGCTGTCGGTTGCCGCTTTGTTTAGTGCACTCATGGTGGTAACCAGTCGCAACCCTATCCATAGTGTAATCTGGCTAATTGTTACTTTTTTTGCGATCTCTGGACACTACATCCTTTTAAATGCTCAGTTCCTAGCGGTAGTAAATATCATTGTTTATGCCGGAGCTATTATGGTCCTCTTTTTATTCGTGATCATGTTGATGAACCTCAACAAGGAAAGTGAACCGGCTCGTCATCGCTGGATGCAACTGGCGGGTGGGGTAAGTGGCGGTGCTTTGTTGCTGGTGCTAGTTGCAGCACTCAAGGATACAGAATTAAAATCGCAACAATCCTTA
>SXWI01000039.1 GCA_005791465.1 Bacteroidota bacterium
AATGCACGGTTGGCATCATCATGCTCCAAGAACGGAATCAATGACGCACTCAAACCAACAATTTGGTTGGGAGCTACGTCCATATATTCCACTTCACTCTTATCTAGAATTGGGAAATCGCCAGTCTCACGGCTAACCACTTTATCATCCACTACATTTCCTTTCTCATCTAATGAAGTATTGGCCTGGGCAATTTTTGCTTGATCTTCTTCCTCTGCACTTAAAAAGGCCAACTCCCTCATGTTTACTTTACCGTCTGCTACCTTTCTGTAAGGTGTTTCGATAAAGCCCATAGCATTGATCTTCGCATGCACGCAAAGTGTAGAGATCAAACCAATGTTTGGACCTTCAGGTGTTTCAATCGTACAAAGACGACCATAGTGAGAATAGTGTACGTCACGAACCTCGAATCCTGCACGCTCGCGGCTTAATCCACCGGGGCCTAACGCAGAAATACGACGCTTGTGTGTAATCTCGGAAAGAGGATTAGTTTGATCCAGGAACTGAGAAAGCTGAGAGGTTCCAAAAAATGAGTTGATCACAGAAGAAAGTGTACGAGCGTTGATCAAATCTACAGGTGTAAATACCTCATTATCTCTAACGTTCATACGCTCGCGAATGGTACGTGCCATACGAGCCAGACCTACTCCAAACTGTGCGTATAATTGTTCTCCCACTGTACGAACACGACGGTTACTCAAGTGGTCAATATCATCGATTTCAGCTTTTCCATTGGTAAGCTTCACAAGATATTTGATGATCAAAATAATATCATCCTTGGTCAACGTCTTTTTTTCAATTGGAAGATTAACATTCAATTTCCGATTGATCTTATATCTACCTACTTCACCCAGATCATAACGCTTATCACTAAAGAATAATTTATCGATAATTCCTCGTGCCGTTTCATTATCTGGCGCATCAGCTCCACGTAATTGACGATAAATAAACTGAACTGCCTCTAACTCACTGTTAGAAGTATCCTTGTTCAGGGTGTTGTAAATGATCGCATAGTCACCACCAACATCTTCACGCTGTATGAACACACTAGCTACTTCCAAAGAAGTTATTGTCTCGACTGCATCTTCATCTAAAAGCGTATCGCGCTCCATGACGATTTCGTTTCTCTCGATAGAAACTACTTCACCAGTATCCTCGTCAACAAAATCTTCAACCCATGTACGGAGTACACGAGCAGCCAAACGTTTGCCGATATGCTTTGATAATGTTTTTTTATCCGCCTTCACCTCGTCTGCCATTCCAAATAATTCCAGAATGTCTTTATCTGTCTCGTAACCGATAGAGCGCAACAAAGTAGTAACAGGGAATTTTTTCTTACGATCAATGTAAGCGTACATCACATTATTGATGTCCGTAGCAAACTCCATCCATGCTCCCTTGAAAGGAATTACACGGGCAGAGTAAATTTTTGTACCATTCGGGTGAACGGATTGACCGAAGAATACACCTGGTGAACGGTGTAACTGAGAAACCACAACACGCTCAGCTCCGTTGATAACGAAAGTACCACGCGGTGTCATGTATGGGATGTTGCCCAGGAATACATCCTGAACAATGGTTTGAAAATCGACGTGTTCTTCGTCATTACAGCTCAAACGAAGTTTGGCCTTAAGCGGTAATGCATAAGTAAGACCACGCTCCATACACTCTTCAATAGTATAGCGGGGAGGATCAATAAAATAATCCAAAAACTCTAATACGAATATGTTTCTGGTATCCGTAATAGGGAAATTGTCTTTAAACACTCGGAATAATCCTTCGATGTTACGCTTATCAGGAGTTGTTTCCAATTGGAAAAACTCTTTGAAGGATTGAATCTGGACTTCAAGAAGGTCCGGAGCTTCTGCAAGGTGTTTGATTTTACCAAAGTCAATTCTTGCACTGTTTTTTGTAGAAGACATACGCTTAACCGGTTTTATCCACGTTTAGGACAATGAGAACATCCGGCGACATTTGTACTTTTTTTTACAAAAATCGCTGTGAATGAATCACTTACGAATGGTCTGCAATGTCGAAAATATAATTGGCCAAAATAAAGGATTGCAAAGGTAAGTAAAGGAACCGGTTGGCCAAAATTTGTTCCCACAAAAATCCGGCCAATTTCAAGAAACTACCCTTCAAAAGTGAAAAAGAGAATAATAAACTTATGGAATGATAAAATGGAGAAGAAAGGGAGGAAAACAGCACATTGGGCTATCCCGAAAAAATCAGAGAGGGCTAATAATGATACTCCTGGGAGTTGGGTTATATGGATTAATACCATTAATCCTAGGCACAAACTCAAAAAATGAACCATTCCTAAATAACTATAAACCACTTTCTATCAATTATATAGAAATAGAAAGTCAACAAAATAGTAAAGTGAATAACCGATGGGCAGTATCTCCCTATAAATATAGAAATGACAGTGATAAGCCACCTAAAAATAGCAAAGCATTCATTTCGAGACCACCATCAAAAACAAGTCAAAAAACAGACTTGAACAGGGCCGATTCCCAAAACCTGGTAAAACTCCCTGGAATAGGCCCTGTATTATCGGCCAGGATCATTAAGTACAGAAATAAGCTAGGTGGATTCTACTCCCGGGAGCAACTAAAAGAAGTGTATGGAATACCCGATTCTACCTACGAGAAAATTAAGGCGCAACTTGAAGTACAACCAACAAGTATAAAAAAAATATGTCTGAATTTGGTTGATGAAAAAACAATAGCCACCCATCCCTATGTTGGATGGAATGATGCTAAAACTATTATACGCTACAGACAAGCTAATGGCTATTTTAAAAATGCTGAGGACCTGGCGTCTGTGTGGGCAATGGATAAGAAAAATCTAGAACGACTTCTCCCCTACCTCAGTTTTGACACTACCCATAAATTATAAAATAAAAAAGCCCACCACAAATGGGAGGGCTTTTTTATTTTGTGGAGTAGAAATCTTAAGCGATCTCTACATCAGCACCAGCTTCTTTCAGCTTAGCAGCAATTTCTTCCGCTTCTGCTTTAGAAACATTTTCTTTTACTGTTTTCGGAGCACCGTCTACCATATCCTTAGCTTCTTTCAAGCCAAGTCCGGTAAGGTCTTTCACGATTTTTACAACATTCAATTTAGAAGCTCCGCCGTTCTTTAGAATAACATTGAAGGCAGTTTTCTCTTCAGCAGCAGCAGCGCCAC
The DNA here is from genome assembly GCA_005791465.1 of Bacteroidota bacterium. Classification (GTDB taxonomy): domain Bacteria; phylum Bacteroidota; class Bacteroidia; order Chitinophagales; family Chitinophagaceae; genus JJ008. The sequence goes on from SXWI01000039.1 coordinate 3,193, forward strand.
CACCGTCTCCACCACCTGCTACAACTACTGCAGCAGCAGCGGGTTCAATTCCGTAATCATTTTTCAGAACATCAGCGAGTTCTTGTACTTCTTTCACGGTCAAAGCCACCAGACTTTCCGCGAGTGCTTTTACATCAGCCATTTTGTTTCAATTTTTACCGTTTTCACTGCTAACTAGCTCCAACGGCAGGTTTAAAAAAATTTGCCTTTGTTCGTTTCAAGTTGAAACACCCTCAGGCCTGGGTATTTATTTCAATCGTCAACAGACGAAAAAATACATTACTCAGCTGTAGCAGCTGCTTGCTTTTCGTGATGCTGCAATAAACCAGCTAATACACGCTTTGCAGGTGATTGTAACAATCCGATTACTTCGCCGATCAATTCATTCTTCGTTTTGATCTTAGTAAGCGCTACCAGTTGCTTATCTCCACTATAAACATCCCCATTGATGAATGCCGCTTTCAGCACGGGCTTGTCTCCATTACTCTCCTTGCGGAAAGAAGAGATGATCAGTGCCGGCTCTTTTGGATTTTCAGAAAACATTAATGCTGTTACACGATTCAATGAATCATACATGCCCGCATAACGCTCGTTATCCAAAGACTCAAGTGCCTTTTTGATCAATGTGTTCTTGGCCACTTTCATTTCGACATTCTTATTGAAACAAGCACGACGCAATTTGCCAACTTGTTCAACAGTTAGCGACTCTGTATCTGTTACATAGAAGTTATTGTACTGAGAAAATTTCCCTTTCAGTACTTCGATCACTTCATTTTTTTGCTCTTTAGTCATTGTATTGAAATTAGACTGTGGTAATTAGGTTTGAGAGAATCAGTTGATAAAAGCTTTCGTGTCGATAGCGATACCAGGACTCATGGTAGCAGCCATGCTGATACCCTTTACGTATGTTCCCTTTGAAGAAGAGGGCTTTGCTTTGATAATTGCATTGAGTAGCTCTTGGCTATTCTCAGCAATTTTCTCTGGAGCAAAACTCACGCGCCCAATGGAAGCGTGTACGATACCTACTTTATCAACTTTGAATGCAATTTTTCCGCCTTTTACATCATTGATTGCAGCAGCCACATCATTAGTAACCGTTCCTGTTTTGGGGTTTGGCATGAGGTTACGAGGACCTAATACCTTACCAAGTTTACCAATTTTAGGCATCACGCTTGGTGTTGCGATGATTACATCAATATCTACCCAACCGCCTTCAATTTTTGTGACAAACTCATCTAATCCTACGTAGTCAGCGCCTGCAGCTTTTGCAGCAGCTTCCTTATCAGGAGTACATAATACTAAAACACGCTTAGTTTTACCAGTACCATGTGGGAGTGTAACCGTTCCACGGATAGCCTGATCGGCTTTCTTAGGATCTACACCCAAACGGATATGCAGGTCAACAGAGGCGTCGAATTTACAAGTAGTGATTTGCTTTACTAACGAGGAAGCCTCCTTTAGAGAGTATGATTTATTGGCGTCCACCTTTGTGTCAGCCACTTTTCTTTTTTTACTTACAAATGCCATGATTCAGTTCTTTAGGTTGACAATTAATTTTCCCAGGGGGCTTTTCCATCCACGTTTAAACCCATACTGCGAGCTGTACCCGCTACCATTTTCATAGCGCTCTCTACAGTGAAACAGTTTAAATCGGGCATCTTGTCCTCAGCAATTACCTTGATTTGATCCCAAGAAACCTTGCCAACTTTTGAACGGTTACTCTCCTTGGATCCTTTCTGGATTTTTGCAGCTTCCATCAACTGCACAGCAGCAGGTGGTGTTTTGATTACAAAATCAAAACTCTTGTCTGAGTAAACAGTGATGAGAACAGGGAGTACTTTCCCTTGTTTGTCCTGGGTTCTAGCATTGAATTGCTTACAGAACTCCATGATGTTAATACCCTTCGAACCTAGTGCAGGTCCAATGGGAGGTGCGGGGTTGGCTTGGCCACCCTTGCACTGCAGCTTTACAAAGCCGGATACTTCTTTTGCCATGTCTTACAATTTATTGGTTCAAGCGTGCCCTTTCAGGCACTCCCAAATTCCTCGTAGAAAGAACTAATTGGGGCGGCAAAGTTAGGCAGCTGAGCCCGATTTTCAATAGAATCCAGCGATTTTTTTTAGCAGCCCTATGTGGCTGAATGCCAGGCAATAAAAAAGCCTCCCAGTGGGAGGCTTTGAGTCATTTTGAGATTGATTAACTCAGTTTCTCCACTTGCATGTAACTAAGCTCTACTGGCGTAGCACGCCCGAATATCTTAACAGTTACTTTCAATTTTTTCTTCTCATCGTTCACTTCTTCAATAATTCCATTGAAATCGTTGAATGGACCTTCGATGATCTTGATAGTTTCACCAACTATGTACGGCTCCATCATACTGATGCCACCCGCCTCACTCATCTCATCCATTTTACCAAGCATCTTGTTGACCTCAGCTTTACGTAATGCAATTGGATTTTCTTTTCCGAGAAAATGTATAACGTTCGTGGTGTTTTTGATTACATCACGTAGATCATCATTCAATTTGCCGTCCAAGATTTCGATCATCACATACCCAGGATAATAATTTCTTTCCCGCATTACTTTTTTACCAGCGGCCACTTTATAAACCTTTTCAACGGGAAGAAATACTTGCTTAACAAGCTCACTCCACCCACCACGGCTGATTTCTTTGTCTAAGTATTCTTTGACCTTTTTCTCCTTACCACTAATTACACGCAGTACATACCACTTGGTCTCTGTCTGCGGAGCGGCAGTTGTATTTGTAACAGCTTCCATTAGAATAATTGTTTGTAGATAAAACGCAATCCGTTACCTGTTGCAAAATCCATAATCAATACAATGAATGTTACGACCAATGTAGCCGCTAATACAATCATAGTGGATTGCTGCAATTGCATCCAGGTAGGCCAGGTAACTTTCTCTGTCAGTTCGCGAAAACTGTCTTTCACGTAGGCGGTAATCTTATTCATACGTTTTGTTTTGCACGGGCAGAGAGACTCGAACTCCCATCAACGGTTTTGGAGACCGCTATTCTGCCATTGAACTATGCCCGTAAGAATCAAAAGTCACCGGCTGTTCGGAAATATCCTGACAACCAATGACTTTTGAGAATACAAATATAAGCGATTACTTCAGAATCTCGGTAACCTGTCCGGCACCTACAGTACGTCCACCCTCACGGATAGCGAACTTAAGACCTTTTTCCATCGCAATAGGCTGAATCAACTTAACAGTAAAGTTGGTGTTATCACCAGGCATTACCATTTCAGTTCCAGCAGCCAATTCAACTTCACCAGTTACGTCCGTTGTACGGAAGTAGAACTGAGGACGATACTTCTGGAAGAAAGGAGTGTGACGTCCACCTTCTTCTTTGCTCAGTACGTATACCTCAGCTTTGAATTCAGTATGCGGAGTGATTGATCCAGGCTTCACGATAACTTGACCGCGACGGATCTGTGTTTTTTCAACACCACGTAGCAACAGTCCGGCGTTGTCTCCAGCTTCACCTTCATCAAGGATCTTGCGGAACATTTCTACTCCTGTTACTGTTGAAGTCAGCGGATCAGGAGTCAAACCAACGATCTCAACTGATTCACCAACTTTAATACGACCACGCTCAATACGTCCTGTAGCAACAGTACCACGACCTGTAATAGAGAAAACGTCCTCTACAGACATTAGGAATGCCTGATCAACTGGACGGGGAGGTAATGGGATAAAAGTATCAACAGCCACCATCAGTTCTTCAACTTGCTTAACAGCAGCTGCATCACCTTCAAGTGCTTTGATTGCGGAACCTTTGATGATAGGTGTGTTAGCACCATCAAAACCGTAGAATGTCAACAGGTCGCGGATTTCCATTTCAACTAGGTCGAGCAATTCTAGATCATCAACAAGGTCAACCTTGTTCATGAATACAACAATCTTAGGTACGCCTACCTGACGTGCAAGCAGGATGTGTTCTTTAGTTTGAGGCATCGGACCATCCGTAGCAGCCACAACAAGAATAGCACCGTCCATCTGGGCGGCACCAGTAATCATATTCTTTACATAGTCAGCGTGACCAGGGCAGTCCACGTGAGCATAGTGACGGTTTTCAGTTTGGTACTCTACGTGTGCTGTGTTGATTGTGATACCACGCTCCTTCTCTTCAGGGGCAGCATCAATTTCATCATACTTCTTGGCCTGGGCCATACCTTTTGCAGCCAAAATTGTGGTGATGGCAGCAGTCAGGGTAGTTTTACCATGGTCGATGTGCCCAATGGTACCTACGTTAACGTGGGGTTTGTCCCGCTTAAAGGTCTCTTTTGACATTTTTATCGGTTTTTAGGTTGTGTTGACAATTTATGTTTACTAAATTCTTCAAATCCTTGAGCCGTTGATGAGAATTGAACTCACGACCTCGTCCTTAACAAGGAAGTGCTCTACCCCTGAGCTACAACGGCTAGTATAGCCCGAGAGCCAACTTCCAACTTTCCTCTACTGGAGCGGGAGACCGGGCTCGAACCGGCCACCTGAAGCTTGGAAGGCTACCGCTCTACCAAATGAGCTACTCCCGCTTTTGATCCCTTTCGGAACCGTCGTGATTTCAATTTATCTTAACACACCACTCAACATCCGAAAATGCTGCGTAGTATGGTGTGGGCAAGGATGGATTCGAACCACCGAACTCCGAAGAGGACAGATTTACAGTCTGTTGCCGTTGGCCACTTGGCTACTTGCCCGCCTTGAGCCACCTGCCAGAATCGAACTGGCGACCTACTGATTACAAATCAGTTGCTCTACCAGCTGAGCTAAGGTGGCCTACTATCCTAGCCAAATGCTGGAGAATTGGCTATACCTGATCGCACGGGGTCAATTTCATTTGATCCGGGCAATAAAGAGCTACCCCAAAAATTTGGGAAGGCAAAGGTAAGGGAATTTGGAAATTGGAAAAATTTTAAGCCGATTTTTTACCCCCGGAATGGCATAAAAAATCAATTGGGCCAAAACACCTTAGAACTAGGACTGAATACGATCCTTTTTACGCTTCATTTGATTGACCAACGAAGAGAATGCATCTTCAAATGAATTCTCAAAACTCTTGCTGGTTGTTTTTACAAAAAAATCAAAATGGGGAACATGCACACGAATCTCAACTACCTTGTCCTTGATTGCGTGGGCAGGGTTGTCCAATTTGAGGAAAACGCAAACGTCCGTTATTCGGCGCTCAAAAGCAGGGAGCTTTTCTACCTTTCTTTTTACCAAATCGATCAGACGGGAATCAGGGGCAAAGTGTACGGACTGAATTTTTAGATTCATAGTCCTAGTAAGGTACTACACGACCACAATCCTTTCCAACGCTTATAGCTAATTTGACAGTTTTTTAACTGCGAGGATGCGCCTTTTTGTGAACCTCTTTCAACTTCTCAATTGTGTTATGCGTATACACCTGTGTTGCGGCCAAACTACTATGTCCTAATAATTCTTTAACTGCATTGAGGTCAGCTCCGTTGTTCAACAAATGTGTTGCAAAGCTGTGTCGCAGTACGTGAGGACTTTTCTTTTGAACAGTTGTTGCCGCAGCTAATATTTGATTCACCAGTTGCCATGCATATCGAGGATACATTTTTTTCCCTTTTTCAGTTAGCAATAAAAAAGGATCCTTTTCTTGAAATCGTTCATTTCGCTGCGCAATATATTCATGTATCAGTTGAATAACATCTGCGTGAAGCGGAAGAATTCTTTCTTTATTCCCCTTCCCCAACACTTTAAGCTGCGCCCGGTTAAGTTCCACTTGTTGATCTTTCAAATTGATCAATTCGCTCAATCGCATTCCTGTGTAATAGAACAAGGTAATCAACAAACGAGTGTTCATCCCTTTCCAATCCTCACTGGCTACAGCGACTAATTCACCTAATGCAACCGCTTCATCTTCTTTAATAAAGACAGGTAATGATTTCCCCATTTTAGGAGATGATATCTGAGTCATAGGACTGGCAGATACTACTCGCGAACGCAATAAAAATTTATAGAAAGACTTTAAAGCAGAAATTTTTCTGATTATACTGCGAGGTGTCACGCCAGCTTCTCGAAGTGAGGCTAACCAACTTCGAATGAAAGAGGGGTTAACCTGGGAAATTAAAGTCACATCCATCTCTTTCGAGAGAAAGCGCGACCAATCACTAAGGTCTTTACTATAGGCGGTTTGCGTATGAACGGAAAGCCTGCGCTCAAATTTCAAATGATCAAGAAAAGTTTTTATTAACTCCTCAATAGCTACCATTTGTTGCATAATTAAAACTACAAAACTTATGAGGTCGGAAATAAAAAACCCGCAGCGTTACTGCGGGTTAATATCGGTAGCGGAATAAACTTCATTTAACTTTCAAACTTTCCAGCAGCTAACTGCTGACGATAAATTGCTTTTAACACCTCCCCACGACGCTTTACAGAGGGCTTTGTATAACTCTGGCGCTCACGGAGTTGAATCAGTGTTTTCGACTTTTCGAATTTCTTTTTGTACTTCTTTAGTGCCTTGTCGATGTTTTCGCAATCTTTAGAATCGATAATTAACATAATTGATACCTCCTTTTATGGAGGGGCAAAGTTAGGGGAATTTGGAAATATAAAAAACTACTCAATCTTTTGTCCTTTTAATGCTGTAGAAACGGCCTGATCCATAACCCTTTCTGCATAGGGTCGGCTAGTTTCATTCAACGCCTCCATCCGCTGGTGAATTAAGTCCTTATCCTCCATAGTCAGCGCCAACTGAAGCGCCTGCATGTCGGCTGCAGTGACAGAGAGCTCCTTTGGCGAAAGCGAAGCAGCATACTTGGTCACAAATTTTTCAGTCGTTTGCAATAATTGCTCCCCTTCCGTACGGGCCTCCACTAACGCTCGTTTCTTGATATCATCTTTTGCATGCGTAATACTATCCAAAAGCAAACGTTCTACTTCCTGATCAGTTAATCCATACTGAGGCTTGATTTCAATTTCCTGCTCTACCCCACTCCGAATCTCCTTGGCGCGCACGGTAAGAATTCCATCAGCATTGATTAAAAATGCTACCTCAACTTTTGGTACTCCAGCGGGCATGCCAGGTATACCAGTCAAGTTAAATTCACTCAACTTTCGATTATCTTGGACCATATCACGTTCACCCTGGTACACGGAGATACGCATACTTCCCTGACCATCCTGCTGGGTGGTATATTGCCGAGCCACTCTGAACGGAATCTTGGTATTTCGAGGGATTAATACATCCATTAAACTACCCATGGTCTCTATACCCAAGGATAAGGGTGTAATATCCAATAGCAAAAAATCTTTATTATTTCCGGCTAAGATATCGGCCTGTATTGCTGCCCCTAACGCCACCACTTGATCAGGATCCAGCGCGTCATGAACAGATCGACCAAAAAAAGCGGCCACCTTTTTTTTGATGGCTGGCATACGAGTTGAACCGCCTACCAACACCACTTCATCAATTTGATTAATCGAAAGTTTTGCATCAGCAAGCGCATGCTGACAACTAGCCAATGTTCGTTCTACTAATGGCGCTATAATTTCTTCCAACTGAAATTGATCGAGTGAGAACGAATGACCCCCGACAACAACTTCAGCGTTTGATTGCATAGATAACTGATGCTTCACCTGAACAGCAGCGAGACGGTAGGATTGAACCATTAAAATATCTTCTTTTTTAGGTTGCGCTGATACAGGAATTTGTTTTAACCAAAAATCCACAATAGCCCGATCAATATCATCACCCCCTAGATACGTATCTCCATGTGTTGAAAGAACCTCAAAGACTCCATTATTGATTTGTAAAATAGATACATCAAATGTCCCCCCTCCCAAATCATATACTGCAATTGTTTTGTTTTCCTCCGGTGACATACCCAATCCATAAGCCAGACTGGCAGCAGTAGGTTCGTTAATAATACGAAGCACATCAATACCTGCTAATTTACCAGCATCGCGTGTAGCTTGCCTTTGTGCATCATTGAAATAAGCGGGAACAGTAATTACAGCTTTTGATACGGGTGTTTTTAGCATGTGCTCTGCCCTATCCTTGAGCTCTCGAAGAATGTAGGAAGAAAGCTCAATGGGAGAATAGAACTGCTGACCAACCTGCACTTTTACTAAACTCTCCTTATCCTCATCAATTATTTTATAGGTAAAAAGATCCTGACTAGATGAAAGGTCCTTATAAGACTTCCCCATCAGTCGCTTCACTGAAAAAATAGTACGGGAGGGATCCTCTTTTAAAAAAGTCCGAGCTGCTTCACCTACCGTTATTTCACCATGTTGGCCAATATGTAAAATTGAAGGGACCAATGCCAAGCCATTTTGATCTTTTAAAACAACTGGCTTTCGTGTATCGGGATGAACAAGGGCCACTAAACTATTAGTAGTGCCTAAATCTATTCCCACAATCATTTCTGCTTGTTGCAGACTGCCCGTGGCTATGTTAATTCCAATTTTTGGCATATGATAAAATGAGAGAAGGCGCAAAAGTAACGCATAAACAATAGTAAAGGTTCACCTGTCTAACGTTGCAGATATACTTTACCTGCTGCAAGTAGTAAGCCATCTCCAATTTTTTTGTAAGGAGTCTTTTCCCCACTAACGCTAGAAGCTACCACCCGGCAACTATACACCCCATTCGCAAGTGCGTGCCCACCTTGGTCAGTTCCGTCCCATTCGAATAAGGCAACAGTTCTTCCAAGTCGAAGTGGGCCTAACGCATCGGCTCGTACCAATCGAACCAGCTGCCCCAACGAGTTGAAAATTTGAAGCTGAACTCCAGTAGGGATATAGTTCCCCCAAAGTGTAAAACTGAATCGCGTTCGGTTACTGAATGGGTTTGGATAAAATGATAGAATCAAATCAGGAGCAGTATTGGCAACCTTGAACGTAACACGATAATCTAATAGTCCCGCCTTATTACCAGCACGATCTTTTGCACTTACCACCAACTCATACAAACCCATTTCTGAAAGGAAAGGTCTAAACTGAACAAGTGCTTTATTTTGAAGAGCAGTTTGCGAGGGTGCAAAAAATTGCAAAGTATCAGACCGATAGTTAAACCTTCGCAATTGACCACTTGGATAGCGAAGCGTTACAGTAACTAGAGAAGTATCATTTAACAACATCCATCTGGACTCATCAAGCAAGGATATCAATATGTCAGGCCGCGAAAGTACAGTTTGACCATTGGCAATGTGTTTACCATCGAATGTTACATCCAATAATGGGGCAATTAGGTCAGGCTTAACATAAACTGATTTGTAGGCAATATTATTAAAATGATATTGCTCCCGTTGACCAGGTTGAGGATTGACTTCCAACATTAAAATATTAGCTCCAGGACGAGTAGCACTGGGAATACTTGCCCCCACCAATACTGTATCACCTGCGATTACTGGACGAGTTTTAGGAATTGAAAATTGTTGAGTCTGGTTGTTAGCCCCTGTAATTTGAAGCTGGACTACTAAACTATCAAAGGCAACCTCGCTTACATTTTGAAAGGCCATTCGAAAGGCAATCGGCTCACCTTGTTCTACGGTATCTTTTGATAAAAGGTATTGGGATGGAGATAAAGCTCCTTCCGGAACTGGCATATATAGCAATTGCCATTTTGATAATTGCCATGGAGTATAATGTGTCGTATCAAGCGATGTGAGTTGAAGTTGTAAATACGGATAACGAGATACATCTACATTATTTAATGAAAGAACAGGCTGATTGGGCATAATACCCGATTGTAAAAGTGTTGACTGACCTTGTTGATCCAGGCCTACAATCGATAATTGAACACTATCCCGATTCGGTGTCTCTGCATTCCCTTGCCAGTGCAGCTCCTGCCATTGACGCGCAGGACCAAACACGGGGGATTTCACTACCCCCAGTGTATCTGTTGTAGAAATAGCTGTTGAGAAAAAAAGCTGATCGTACATCCCATTGCTAAATGCAAAACGAGGCGAAAATTGCTGCGATTGATTTTTTTTATAAACAAATGCAAAGACACGATTTCGATTAAAAGAATCTATTTCTGTAAACCCTTGCTGGTATAAACGATGATAAACTGAATTACCAGCCCCAAGAAACAGTTGATCATTTTTCCAATTAGCAGCATAAGCATTGGAGGGGTAATTAGTCTCCATGATATTACGAACCACCACATAGTAACCATCTGGGATACTATCCATAAATCCCACTATTCTTCTTCGCACACCTGTATCTGCAATATTGAATTGAAAATTATAGGCAGCCCCAACTGCCTGTGCAGCCGTTTGTACACATACAGGATCGCTACCAAAGCGACCAGGTTGACCCGGTAAGGCATTCAATAGCGGACGCAGGGTAACTGGATGCAATATGTTGAAGACAAGTCGATTTCTGGCACAAGCATACATCACCACATCTTGTCCGTTTAATCCCAGATAAAATCCAGCCAGTGCACTTGTAGCAGTAAAAAAAACTCCGTTGCGAATGTTGAGATTATTCTGACGTATCCCATAGCGCCATTGTCGAGATGCACTATCTAACCGAAGACCCACTGTGTCTGATGCTAAATGTTGATAAAAATGCGACTGCCCCATTCCTGTAACACCCCCATTCAGATAAAGAAAGGATGCCTGATTCCAAGTTGGAGCAACAGATGCGGATATGGGAGCAACTCGCCAGTAATAAACAGTATTATTTCGATAAGCAATTACAGGCTTGAATTGCACCAAACCTCCCACCGATTGAACGGTGGCTGTAACTAGCAGCGGAGAATTGAAAAATGTAGTGGTATCAAGCTCAAACCGAAAAGTACGGGAGGCTCCAAAAATTGATGCGGCAGAGGCACTAAATACTGCTACCGGTTTATTGACAATAGCAAAAGGACTTGGATATACAGGACGCAGTTCGTCATCTACTATCAATACAGATACTGAATTGCAATTATTATTCTCATTTAATTCAGGAATAATATTATTCGGATCAATACAAACGCTTAGCTGATTAATCCCCTTGTCACGAGCTGGATTGATTGGAATTTGGTAATGGAGGGTATCAGCATTGTAGAGATCAAAAATGGTATCCCTTTTCCAAAGTTCTGTAACCCCATTGGGGAGAGTTCTTTTAATTTCAAGTACCAGCGGTCCTCTATTTGCGCGACCTGCATTACGCACAACTACCATTAAATTATAGTGCCCCTCAGCAACAGAAACAGGAGATGGACTCACGCGAAGCTGCTCTGGCTGAATGAAAAAATCAGGAAGCGGGCTAGTCGCATAAAACCGAAGCGCAGGATCACCATTCAAGGCAGTTTGTTCAGCATGAACACGTGCCAAAAAATCACCTGATCCAGCGATGGATAAAGTTTGTATAGCCGCTTGGTTCATTAATTCACCAACTGTTTGTCCGTAGTGTGTATTGCTTACAGCCTTCAGAAATGCTTCATTTTGCATTTCTAAATAGTTAACCAATCCAAGACTGGTGGAAGCAATCGTAGCAATTCCACCACGTTGTGGTGCCAAAACAAACTGCTCTGAAATAGTCTCCTTTTCAATCAGGCGAGTAAGATTAAAATTGAAAAGATTTCCAGCCCTACAACCCAGCATAATATAAAAGGGATACTTCCCTTGGTTATTATACCCCGAAGGATGATCAAGATTATATTCCAATGTATTTGCGGTGGAGTGTCCGAAATATGTCATTAATCCAATCCCATCTTCAAATAACTGATAAATCTGCTGTGCACTAAGCTGCGCAACAGGAGCAGGACTGAGTTTACTGAACGTATGTATACGTGCACCGTAGAATGTGTCTTGAAGCACTCGTGCAAACCGATTCATTGAACTGGTGATTGCCTGACCGAGCCCCTCCTCACCCACACCAATGATATGCACTACATTTTTTGTCCATGCTTTTGAAACAGCAGGGATTGTATTATCACGAACCACCTGCTCAGCTTGCTTTACCTTCTCCAAATAATCAGCAATCTCTTCAGCGCTAATGACTGAAACTCTTCCTATGGACACCTTAGGATTAATCAAAGCACCCGATTCAGTTGCTAATAAAAGATCGGATGCAGGTGAACCAAAACTTGGAATAAAGGATAATTTATTTAGGTCTGGATTATTTTCTTGTCCTCTCTCAGCTGTATACAAAACCCCTTTTCCAACTAACAGCACTGCCTTGATAGGAGCACTGAACTGTCGACGTGACCAATGAATAAAATTACGAACAGCATTGGGATGCCTTTTAATTCCATAGGCAAACTGATCTTCCAGCTGGTCAATAAAATATAGTTGCGATTTATAAGAGCCTCCTGCTACTGATGCACGAAAATCACGGTATTGCTCCAGTACAGGCAAACCAGTTGCAGTTCTTTCCAAAGCTGTATGAGATACAATCAAATAATCTCCTTGTCGAGCGGGCTGACTATAGTCCACAAAGTTTCGGGGAACCATTGTTGAAATGGCTGATGCAGTAGAAGCCCTAACCAATACTAATTTTCTAATTTGAGAAGCTGATTGAAGATAAACTGCTACTTTACCTTGAGAAGTTAGTACAGTTTCATAGCGTTGCCCATTTGTTATATCAAGTAAAAGAGGTGCCACTCCGCCATGTTGAACCCCTTCTATTTCGAGATACTGACCACTTGATGTTGCGGGCAAGGAAAATTGAAATCGAGTTTGCCCCCCAAAATTAAATTGTCTTGCGTATTGTAAGGTTGCCGAAGCAATTACAATTCGATCAGAGGATACAGATTGCTGAGGACTTACTGCAACGCGTACTTCGCCAGTAGCTAACTCATTTAACGGAACATCCATTTCCCAACGAGCCACTGAAAATTGTTGCAGCAACTGGCTTCTTAATTCAAGGTTATTAGCCTTGACAGTAATAGTCCTATTGTTAGGAGCATTACCAGCCAAATTCAACTTTAATGTTGGTACCGGCAGATTTCCTGTCAAGATTGGGAATAACGATACAAAATCAAGTAATCGCGTTTGGCCTGCATATAAATCATTACTACTCCATCCTTCCCCAGGATCAAATGCAGAAGAATAGATATAGCTACCTACCACCGCTGCAGCACCTTCATTGATTCTTTCTCGAAATGAAAAATCCTGGGTATGAATAAAATAGGACAAGGGAGTTGCGCCAACTGGAATAACATTAGCAAAAGGCTGCAAACGGGGATGTACCGAAGAAGGATCTGCTGTTAAAAAATAAGAAGCGGAATCTGTAAATAAACTCCAACGTTCATTCAACTGATGTTCCGGGGAGTTATAAAGAGACTGATCAGTGCTACCATCGTTAGCCTCCCCCCAAAATTCTAGATAGCCCTCTGCTGATAGAGTTCCAGATTGCGAAGTGGTATAAAGGGGCACCTCAACCCCATTTCTCCATAGTGAAAATTGGGCTACCGGCGTTTGTGCAAGTCCAAGACGTGCAAGTGTAGGCTGATCGATTTTATACAATCCATCCTGAGCAATCTTAAACTTATAATAAGTGAGGCCATACTTGATCCATCCATTTTGGAAAGACTGTGCCCGCACCATTCCCATGGCACTGAGAATAGTAAAAATTAAACCAAAAAGAAACCGTTGCAAGTGGTAAGGCATGGTCAAGCGTAAAGTTAACACCAGTTGAGCTTATTCTAAAAGGGGTATATTACATTTGCGAAAACTAACCATCAATGAATTTGCTGGATGAACTGAGCTGGAGAGGCATGATTCAGGACATCATGCCGGGGACCCGGGAACAATTGGAAAAAGAATTGACAACTGGGTATATAGGGTTTGATCCTACAGCGGATAGTCTTCATATAGGGAGCCTGCTCCCTATCTTATTGCTGGTTCATTTTCAGAGAGCTGGTCATAAACCCATTGCCTTAATTGGTGGCGCCACCGGAATGGTTGGCGATCCAAGTGGTAAAAGCGAAGAAAGAAATTTGCTAAATGAGGAAACCCTGCAACGAAACATTTTGGGCGTCAAAGCACAGTTAGAACAATTCCTAAATTTTTCTCCCACGCTTCCTAATGCAGCAGAATTGGTCAACAACTACGATTGGTTCAAATCAATTTCATTCATAGATTTCTTGAGAGATACGGGGAAACACATTACCGTCAACTATATGATGGCTAAGGATAGTGTAAAAAAAAGAATTGAGGGCGAGACTGGGATTAGTTATACTGAGTTTGCATATCAGCTTATGCAAGCCTATGATTTTTATTGGCTCTTCCAACAGAAGCAATGCAAACTTCAAATGGGAGGCAGTGACCAGTGGGGCAATATGACAACAGGTACTGAACTAATTCGAAGAAAATGCGGAGGCGAAGCTTTTGTATTCACAAATCCACTTGTCACCAAGTCGGATGGCGGAAAGTTTGGGAAAACTGAATCTGGAAATATTTGGCTTGATCCTGCTAGAACATCCCCCTACCAGTTTTATCAATTTTGGTTGAACGCAAGTGATACTGACGCAACTCGCTGGATTAAGTTATTTACATTCCTCACTCGCGAAGAAATTGATAGCATAATTGAAACACACCAACAAAATCCCTCAGCAAGAACGCTTCAACGTAAACTTGCTTCGGAAGTAACAAGCTTTGTGCATGGACATGCGGAACTAAGCAAAGCAATAGAGACCACTGAAAAACTATTCTCGAACCAACAAGCCCCCATTGAGTCACTGTCCGAAACCGATCTGGGGCAAATTCAAGGTGTGGTTAAAGTAGAAGTGGATAAAGCCTCGCTAGCTGAGGGAATTGACATTGTCAGCCTGCTGGCCAATACGGGTATTTTTCCTAGTAAAGGAGAAGCACGAAAAACCATACAAGCTGGTGGCGTGAGTATCAATCGTAAAAAAATTGAATCTGTGGAGCTATTGGTGGACTCATCATTTCTGTTGCATCAGCGATATATTTTGATTCAAAAAGGGAAAAAGAACTATTTCCTGATTAGTGTAAAAGCTGCCTGAAATTTCAAAATCCATTTGGGGCAAAAGCATAACTGCCCTATTTTTGCACTCCCGTTTACGGATTGGATTGACCCATGGTGTAACGGTAGCACTACAGATTTTGGTTCTGTCTGTTAAGGTTCGAATCCTTATGGGTCAACAGTAAACCCTGGCACAGTTGCCAGGGTTTTTTCTTTGAGAGGCGTGCAAAGCTTGCTTTGCAAAGCTTCGAAAAGAAAAAATAAGGCCCGCGAAGCGGGCAAGGGTTTAGTGTTGAACCTACCCCGGATCACTGAGCTCCGCAGGAGCGAAGTAATCCTTATGGGTCAACAGTAAACCCTGGCACAGTTGCCAGGGTTTTTTCTTTGAGAGGCGTGCAAAGCTTGCTAGTATCCCAACTCATGCATACACTGACCCAGACTATCCTTCCAATCTCTTATGGTTACCCCATATGTGGTCACAATTTTAGAAGTATCCAGTACTGACCAAGCAGGTCTTTTGGCTGGAGTGGGATACTCAGCAGTTGCGATCCCATTAATAGGAGTGGATATTCCAGCAAGCTTTCCTATCTCATTGGCAAATTGAAGCCAGCTAATTACGCCACTATTAGAATAATTGTATATCCCTGATATCCAATTATTTGATGATGCTATTTGAAGTATTGCATCAGCTAGATCGGCTGCATAGGTGGGAGATCCCAATTGATCCTGAACCACGCTGATCAACGGCTTATCCTGTAACAAACGAATAATAGTCTTTACAAAGTTTTTCCCAAAAGAAGAGTATACCCAGGAGGTACGAATAATAATAGTATTGGGATTAGCTAACAGTGCTTGCCGCTCCCCTTCCAGCTTTGTTTGCCCATATACACTCTGCGGAGCTGTAGGGTCGTCTTCTTTATAGGGCAGCTTAGCATTCCCATCAAAAACATAATCAGTTGAAACGTGAATAAACCGGCAATGATTGGCTGTACAAACTGCAGCAAGAACACCAACCGCCTCAGCATTGATCTGATAGGCCAAGTCCGGCTCTTGTTCGGCCTTGTCGACTGCCGTATAAGCTGCACAATTGATCAAAACAGATGGGTTACACCCTTTGAGAAAATTACGCACTAATTCAAAATGATGAATAGGCAAATCTTCTCGAGACAAAAAAAGAAACTTGTAGGCAGACCATTTTGTTTCAAGCCGCTGCAATTCCTTTCCTAATTGCCCATTAGCCCCGGTTACTAATACAAGCGGTCTGTTATCATTTAACTCCTTCACGCTTCTTGAAAATAAAAAGGTGAATCAAAATCTCGGAGAAAAGGAAGGACTTGATCCTTATCAGAAACAATCTCTTTTCCAGCCTGAATTTTCCAATCAATTTTGAGATCAGGATCTGCAAATAAAATACCCTGCTCGCTGGGTTTGTGATACAGCGCGTCACACTTATATAAAACTTCTGCCTGATCGCTCAGTACTGAGAATCCATGGGCAAATCCCCGAGGGACCAATAACTGCTTTTTATTTTCACTACTCAACTCAATGGTTAACACCTGACCATAAGTTGGAGAGCCTTTTCTGATATCAACTATTGCATCCAAAATACTGCCTCTTAATACGCGAATAAGTTTTGTTTGTGCGTTAGGTGGAGTTTGAAAGTGAAGACCACGTATCACTCCATAACCAGAGGAGGATTGATTGTCTTGCACCCATCGAAACTCAAGACCCTGTTCTTTGAATGTGTGTTCGTTATAAGATTCAAAGAAATAACCCCGGCTATCCCCATGCACTTGCGGTTCAAAGACGAGTAAACCCGGAAATTTAGTAGTAGTAAATGGCATATTAAATAGTCCAATATTTTCGATTACGAATTACATCTTTAAATGCTCCTGTCAAATCTATGATTAAAGAAGTTGAGAAGGTGCAATCACAAAAATAGCTTTCTCCTAGCTCTTTATAAACAGTATGGTTTACGGCTATCACCACTACATGATAAGAACCATTAGGCTGATCAGTTAACAATACTCCGGAAGCATGCTCCAGATGTTTTGCGTCAACTAGTGGATCAATAATATCTACTTCAATATTTTCCTTAATCAACAATTTAGCAAGTTCCACAGGCTTTGAATTCCGAACATCCCTGACGTTGGGCTTGAAGCTGGCTCCCACTATCAAAACACGTTTTTTGCTTACTCCTTCCGCCTTGGACTGCAAATGTTGAATCACTTGAGATGCCACGCGGTCTACCATTCCTTCATTTACCCGTCTTGCTTCTTCTACAATAAAAGCCTTGCCCCCAATTTTGTTTATTGAATTAAGCAGATAATAAGGATCAACACTGATGCAATGCCCTCCGGCTAATCCTGGTCGAAAAGGAAGAAAGTTCCATTTAGTTGCAGCAGCTTCCCAAACATGTCCTGGATGTATACCCAATTTTTCGTACACAGCAGACAGCTCATTAAGTAACGCTATATTCACATCCCGCTGAATGTTCTCTGTCAATTTTGCGGCCTCAGCAACACGAATTCCCTCACAGGGATGTACCCCCGCCTCTGTGACATGTTGATAAAGCTGTGTCAAAAAATCTAGTGTATCAAGATCAGTAGCAGCTACCAATTTTACCACTGCACCAATATGATGAACTGTATCGCCTGGATTAATACGTTCCGGAGAGTATCCCATCGCAAAATCCTCTCCCAACTTGAGTCCTGAAATTTTTTCCAATATTGGAGCACAAAACTCCTCGGTACAGCCCGGATAAACTGTCGACTCAACAACCACACAATCGCCAGGTTTTAAAAATTTACCAACCTGCTCAACTGCTTCTTTTAAATAACTTAAATCTGGCTCTTTTCGTTGATCAACAGGCGTAGGAACAGCAATAATAAAAACGTTGGCATTCGCCAACAAAGATGAATCGCTGGTAAATAGCGATGATAAGTTTAAAGATCCAGACAATGCAAGTTCCTGATTTGAATCAATCCCTTGCTGCAATTGACCAATTCGTATTAAATCACTATCATACCCTATAACACTAAAGTGTTCAGCTAAGCGTAATGCAAGCGGCAACCCTGTATAACCCAAACCGATTACTGCGATGGAATCCAGTTTTTCAAGCAATCGGTTTAGCTGTTTTGTGTCCATAGCATCGAGTTACCCAACAAAATCAAGAACTGCTTTGGTGATAGCAGAAAGTTGCTCCTGATCTAGTTCTGTATGAATGGGAAGAGAAACTACCCGCTCCGTTAGCCAATCAGTAACAGGAAGAACCGGAAGTGTGTTTCCGGAGAGACCAAACATTTTTTGCCGATGTCCGGGCACAGGGTAATAAATCATCGAAGGGATTTTGCGCTCATTCAGATAAGCAACCAACTGATCACGGTTTTTCCCTTCAAGAAGCAATGTATATTGATGAAATACATGTTTCGAATAAGGCGCTCTGTAAGGAGTCGTCAACGACGCAGCATCTGCAAAAGCCTGATCATAAAAATCAGCAGCAGTCTGACGAGCCAGATTATACGCATCGAGATGCTTCAATTTAATGGACAAGATTGCAGCTTGTACAGCATCTAATCGACTATTACATCCCACTACATCATGGTAATAGCGTTTACTTTGCCCATGATTAGCAATCATACTAATTCGACTTGCTAATGCGTCATCGTTAGTAAAAATTGCACCCCCATCACCAAATGCTCCTAAGTTTTTAGAAGGATAGAAAGAAGTGCAGCCGATATGTCCCATGGTGCCGGTCATCTGTTGCGTGCCATCACTAAAAAGGTAACGACCTCCTATGGCTTGCGCATTATCCTCGATGACATATAAATTGAATTCTCTTGCAATCGATAGGATTTCTTCCATAGGAGCCGCTTGACCGTATAAATGTACCGGTACAATGGCCTTAGTACGAGGAGTGATAGCGCTGCGTAAAGATGCAGGATCCATACAAAATGTACGCCTGTCAACTTCGACAAAAACTGGCTTTAATCGTAATAAGCTAATCACCTCTGTTGTTGCGATATATGTGAAGGAAGGAGTAATCACTTCATCGCCTGGCTGTAGATCAAGCGCCATCATTGCAATTTGCAAAGCATCGGTGCCATTAGCGCAGGGAATTACATGCTTGACATCTAAGTAACCTGCTAATGATTTTGAAAAAGAGGAGACAGCTGGCCCATTAATAAAGGCACTGCTCTCCATCACTTGTAATACAGCATCATCAACTTCCTGCTTAATTTTAAGATACTGCGTCTTCGTATCCACCATTTGAATGGGTCGCATAGCTTGATTAATCAATGAGCGACAAAAGTAACGAAATGGATACAGTTCCGTTGAATGGAACTAACTTTGCAAAAGGAAAAATTGACCAACTTGTACCTAGTCTTCTATCATATTTTTCTGCTTTTTTTCAAGGTCAGCCTTTGGGTGGCAGCCCCCTTTCATGCCAAGGCAAGATCCTGGGTGATGGGACGAGTAGGAATTTTCAAAAGACTGCGCGCACAAATCAGCCCTCATGATCGAGTGATATGGATGCATGTTGCTTCATTAGGTGAATTTGAACAAGGCAGACCGTTGATTGAAAGAATAAGAAAAGAATATCCGAAGCATAAAATTTTACTTACTTTTTTTTCACCTTCTGGCTATGAAATACGTAAGAACTATTCCGGGGCAGATTGGGTTTTTTATTTACCACTGGATGGACCAAAAACTGCAAAACGATTTTTAGATATCACCCACCCTGAACTTGTTCTTTTTGTAAAATATGAGTTCTGGTTTTTTTACTTGAAGAAAATAAGCTATCGAAAAATTCCGCTTCTTCTTGTTTCAGCCATATTCAGAAAAGAGATGTCATTTTTTCGATGGTATGGAGAGATCTCTCGAAAAATGGCAGCACGATTTGATCACTTATTTGTGCAGGATCCAGATTCATTGGCTCTACTCGAAAAGATTGGACTAGGTCCGATAAGCTCGGTTTCCGGAGATACCCGATTTGATCGTGTTGCCGAAATAGCTTCCGCCCCTTCAAGTATTGATGCAGTAGAACAGTTCAAGGGCAGCAACCCCCTATTAGTTGCTGGTAGCACGTGGCCAGGGGATGAAGAAGTAATCGCACGTGCAATAGAGAATCCAGCACTTGCTGACCTGAAAATAATTATTGCCCCGCATGAAGTAAGTAGTAGTCGTCTGCGAGAATTACAAGTAATTTTTCCTGAGTCTGAACTTTTATCCACTTTCCAAATCACTGGAAATTCGAATGCTAAGATTCTACTGATAGACTCGATCGGCTTACTTTCTACATTATATCGATATGCAACCTTTGCCTACGTGGGTGGAGGTTTTAAACAACCCGGCATCCATAACACATTGGAAGCAGCCGTGTATGGCGTACCCGTATTTTTTGGGCCTCATCACCAACGATTTTTAGAAGCCTTAGCGTTATTAAGTCAGGGTGGAGCCCTAGCACTGGAGGAAGGAAATGACCCTGGCAAAACTCTTGGAATTCACTTCGAGTCACTACTATCAAATAAAATCAAATTAGCTCAGATGGGTGCGGCAGCTCGAGAGTATGTACATACAAAACAGGGAGCAACAGATACTATACTAGATTTTATCAGAAAAAAATGGAGATTCAATTAAAGACACAGTACCTTTCGCAATAATTTTACGTGCAAGATGTTTATAGAACCGAACAATAGCGGAGAAAGAAGAGGGAGCATTGAAGTAATCTGCGGATCAATGTTCAGTGGAAAAACGGAAGAACTAATCCGACGCCTCAAACGTGTTCAGATCGCTAACCAACGAATTGCTGTATTCAAACCCAAAATCGATAATCGGTATTCTCAAGAAAAGATTGTATCACACGACACAAATTTTTTTAACGCCGTCCCCGTACAATTTGCCAAAGAGATTTTCGATAAACTAGAGGATGCAGAAGTAGTGGGAATTGACGAAGCACAGTTTTTTGATTCAGAAATTGCCGACTGCTGCGATTTATTAGCATTCAAAGGAATTCGCGTGATTGTGGCCGGGTTAGACATGGATTACCTAGGGAAACCATTTGGACCAATGCCGCTCATATTGGCAAAAGCTGACTATGTTACAAAATTGCATGCGATTTGTCAACAGTGTGGCAGCATTGCTAATTACTCCTATCGAAAAGTGACGAATGAAGAACAAGTAATGCTTGGCGCAACTGATTCTTACGAACCCCGCTGCAGAAAATGCTACCAACAATCTTGATGTTATGCACAAGATTATTTCTCTGTTAAAAAAAGATATGCTGCTTGAGCTTCGACAGCAGTATAGCTTTTATGGCTTATTGCTGTATGGAGCCTCCACCCTCTTTCTTCTTTTCATGGCGCTGGAATCACCCGAGGCAAATGTGTGGAATGGGTTATTTTGGATTACACAACTCTTTATCTGTATCAATGCTGTCGCAAAAGCTTTTCTCCAAGAAAGCAAAGGACGCATGCTATATTATTACACGCTTCATCACCCTACTAGTTTCATTCTTGCAAAACTTCTCTACAACGGGATATTAATGCTGGTGATGAGTGGAATCAGTCTTCTTTTTTTCATCTTGCTGATGGGAAATCCGGTTGACAAAATGGGTGCTTTTCTTGGACTAGTTTTTTTAGGAGGCTTTAGTCTAAGTCTGGTATTTGGGTTCCTGGCTGCCATCGCAGCCCGTGCTCAACAAAATGCAGCTGTAATGGCTATTTTAGGGTTCCCCGTAATTATCCCGCAAGTTGTGCTATTGATGCGCCTCTCAGCAACTGCTTTTTCCCCTTTATTAGAAGTTCCCTTATCAACGGTTTTATTACTATTAGCGCTGGATGCACTTGTAATTCTGCTTGCTGTTATTTTATTTCCATTTTTGTGGAAAGACTAAGGAATGCACTCTTCCCTTTTGATTCTATCTCCCTAATTTTGCAAAGGAAATTCATGAAGAAGCATTGGTGGAAGATATTGTCGATCTGTTTGCTAGCCTACACCTTTATTGCAGGCCTGTTGGGACCTGTACCCCGTCTTCCCTTGTTACAGGAAACTATCCGTAATCTATACTTCCATGTTTGCATGTGGTTTTCCATGATGATTCTCTTTACTGTTTCAGTAGTATACGCCATTCGATATTTAAGAACGCTACTTCCTAAATATGACCGCGCTTCTCGTTTATATGCGGGAACTGGCATCCTTTTTGGTTTATTGGGATATAGCACCGGAGCTATATGGGCATCCTATACCTGGGCTGATCCAAATATTCCTTTACTAGATTCTTTCAGCACCATTGCTAGAGATCCTAAATTAATTGGCGCAGCCGTTGCATTGTTGGTGTATGCCGCCTATATGGTGCTTAGAGATTCTATCAATGACATTGACAAAAGGGCGAGGATTAGTGCCGTGTACAATGTATTTGCCTTTGTATTATTGTTTCCAGCCATTTGGATACTTCCTCGTATTCTGCCCAGCCTACATCCGGGAAATGAAGGAAATCCTGCCCTGGATGTTAAAAACGATATCAGCTCAAGCATGCGAATTGTTTTTTACCCTGCCGTTTTGGGATGGACACTATTGGGAGTTTGGATAACGCAGCTCAAAATCCGATTGAAAAAATTAGAGGACAAACAATTTGAATCATGAAAAAACTAGCGCTATTTATAATTGCCATGTTAACGTTGAATGCCCAACCCTTGTTTAGCCAGGCCCCAAAAACTGAAATGGCCGAACTCATGCGAAGTGATGGCCGAATCTATGTGGTGATAGCAGTAATCGTCGCTATACTGACAGGATTAATTCTGTACTTGATCAGATTGGACAGAAGGATTGCAAAAATGGAAAACGAAAAATAAGCCAACAATAACGATTGCTCAACACAAAAAAACAATTTATGTCGGACAAACATTACAGTTTTTTCGGTGCCGTTGAAAGAAGTTTCGACAAGGCTGCCCGTTTTACAAAATGGGACTCAGGACTACTCAATCAAATCAGGCAATGTAATTCGGTTCTGCAACTTCGATTTCCCATAAAAAGAGATAATGGAGAAATAGAAGTCATTGAAGCATACCGTGTTCAACATTCACATCATAAAACACCTTGCAAGGGAGGGATACGATTTGCAGCAGAAGTAAACCAAGATGAGGTAATGGCACTTGCCGCGTTGATGACCTACAAATGCACTATAGTAAATGTGCCCTTTGGTGGTGGTAAAGGGGGAATTAAAATTGACCCTAAAAAATACTCCGCAGGCGAATTAGAACGCATAACACGTCGATACACTTCAGAATTAATTAAGAAAAATTTTATTGGACCTGGTACGGATGTTCCTGCACCCGACTATGGTACAGGGGAACGAGAAATGTCATGGATACTTGATACTTATGTTTCCATGCGGCCTGGCGAGGTTGATGCAGCAGGTTGCGTCACCGGTAAACCAATTACGCAGGGAGGAGTTCGTGGAAGAAGAGAGGCCACGGGTCTTGGCGTTTTCTATGGCACCAGAGAAGTATGCAATATCCCTGATATCATGAACAAACTTGGTTTGCCAATCGGGATTGAAAATAAAAGAGTAATAGTACAAGGTCTGGGAAATGTGGGATATTGGGCAGCTCATTTTTTCCAAAAAGCGGGAGCCAAAGTGATTGCACTTGCTGAATATGAGGGTGCCATTTTGGATGAAAATGGATTAGATGTAGAAGCTGTATTCCAACACCGTAAGAAAACTGGATCAATTTTAAATTTCCCAGGAGCAACCGATATCAAAAAATCCACTGAAGCACTTGAGCTTGACTGCGATATTTTGATTCCAGCCGCATTAGAGAATGTGATCAACGGCGAAAATGCCCCTCGTATAAAAGCTAAGATAATTGGAGAAGGTGCGAATGGACCACTTACACCTGAGGCAGATGACCATTTTGCTAAAAAAGGTACCATTGTAATACCCGATATGTATCTAAATGCGGGCGGTGTTACTGTTTCGTATTTCGAATGGCTTAAAAATTTAAGCCATGTTCGGTACGGTCGAATGGAAAAACGATTTACTGAAAATGTCAATAGCAGTATCCTGAATCAAATTGAGGAACTGACTGGAAAAAAATCAAATGACCATGCTAGAAAATTGATCATGCACGGACCCGACGAAGTAGACCTGGTGTATAGCGGTCTGGAAGAGACAATGATCAACGCCACCCATGAGATTATGAATGCATGGAGAGAGAATCCCACAATACCAGATATGCGAACTGCAGCGTATGTTGTTGCCATCAATAAGGTTGCGACGATCTATGCTGAGTTGGGAATATTTCCATAAAGTCTTACCAATTACAAAATTTAAAGCTGCCCAATTGGACAGCTTTTTTTATTTGAAAGAGGGGCACTCCTCTCTCAATCAACAGCCAGCACCGGCTGAAATTTGCCCCATCCCCACCGTGGATCCCTTTGCGGATAATAAGTGCTATAACGCTCCAGTAGAGTTAAAATTTGATCTCTACTAAAATAGGGATATCGACTCCACACTAAGGCGGTCATAGCAGCCATAGAAGCTGTTGCAACTGACGAGCCACCAATGGTCGAGGGTTCATTGCCACGATCCGAAACAGTTAACGGAAATGTTCGATCACTTACTCTCTCCATCTCGACTACAAAGTCCACTTCAGGCCCTGTATGACAATGTGAACAGGCTTCAAAATTCGTTAACTGCCTTACCCCTGTCACAGCTTGCACTTCTGGAAGTGTAGCAGGAAAAATAACTCCTGCCCAATTGGCTGTGAAAGCAAAAGAGGTTCCTGCCGCACAAAAAATCAACTTCCCTTTTGCATGTGCATATTGTATTGCATCCCTGATTTGAGAACTCACCGTTATTCGCCCCATGCTCATACTTATCACTTTTACATCAGCACGCTGAGCCGCAACTGTGAATGCATCGCTGACTCCTTTTATTTCTCTTGCCTCATCAATGAATACATCCGCTGCTGCTCGGCAGGTAACTAAATTGGCATTGTAAGCAATCCCTACCATATTTCCCTCTGTACCGCGAGGGGCAGCCAATACACCTGCCATTGCGGTGCCATGACCACATCTATCCTCAGGAGTTTCAGCTGGTCCCACATTGATAATACCTAAAAATCGTTGGCGAGGCAATGTTACCAACCGCTCTAAAGTTCTACCACCTGAAAAACCTTGATTAAAATTTGCACCAAAGCTTTCCTGCCCATATCCGATCCCTGTATCAATTAAAAAAACCTTGATCCCTTTGCCTGAAACGTATCGCCAGGCATCTAAAATACCATGTGCCGGATAATTCCACGACGCTTTAGCATTCGGAGTGACCACCCCATAATGTACGCCAGCCACTAGCCCACGCGCAGGAAGATTGCTGTTGCAACCACTAGACCTGCGATCATCCGCTGAAAGTAAATACTGATCATATTCCATCGGCTCTACATAACGTACCAGCGGCGAGCTTAATAAGTAAAATAATGACTTTGGATTTTTAATAACGATATTAAAGACTGGGAGAGTATTTTCTTCCCAGGGTACTATATCCGCTAGGTCAAGCGCAGGATTGAGCGCTCGCTCCAACTTTAAAAGTTCATTCAGTAAAGACTCCTTCGTTCGCAACCAATCTACATCTTGAATATTTATAGTGGGAAGTTGATTATCTCGAAACGAGTTAGCTGTGGTTTGATAACCCACAGCCACAATACCATTACTCTTTTGAATAGCTGTCCAAAGAAGTGTTGGCGATAAGGAGGACCATTCGAAACTGCCTTTTTTTTCAAGCGTCTCTTGTATTACCAACCGCACTGAATCGATCCCAGGCCTTTGGTGCCCTTCAACTTTTGCATCAATGCCTGAATCAGATTTTCTACAACTGATCAATGAGCAAATAGCAACCCATAATAAGATTATATTTTTCATAGGAATGATTTGACCGAAAATCTAATTGGCAATCATTCCCAGCAGCAAGTTGCTTAGACGGAAAAGTCTGGTATTTTATTTAATGGGGTCAGTTGCCCCTCTTTTCGATGCCAACCAAGACAGTAAGGGCCATTAATAATGAGCAGGTAAGAAACTGGAACTCCCATGTTGTATTGTACCACTTGCTCAAACACGCTATGATCAAGTTTTACAGTAGGCGCTTTACACTCAATTAGCATCCAAGGAGCATGTGCAGCATCATGCACAAGTATATCAAATCGTTTTTTAAGCAGTCCTACTTGTATACTTTTTTCAACAGTAATAAGTGAAGAAGGGTAATGATACCCTACGGTCAAAAGTTGGAGCACCTGTTGGCGTACCCATTCCTCCGGGGTGCGTTGCACCCAACTTTTTCGAAAAGGATCAAAAAGTTGAGCTATACTACCCTGCTGACGCTCACGTATTTCTACTTCGGGATAGACTAGCTCAATCATGCATCTAAGTTAAATGGTTAACTTTATGACATGAAGACAAAAGTGGAAATTGTACAAAACTGGCTGCCTCGTTATACCGGTGAAAACCTGGAGAACTTTGGCAAGTATATTTTACTGACAAACTTTAGCCACTATGTTACACTATTTGCAAAATGGAATCAGGTAGACGTAAAAGGAATCGGGAAGCCCATGCAATGTGCAACGGCCAACGATATCAGTATCATCAACTTTGGGATGGGCAGCCCCACTGCTGCAACAATTATGGATTTATTGACGGCCATAGAACCTAAAGCCGTACTTTTTTTAGGTAAATGTGGGGGCTTAAAAAAACGAAACAAACTCGGTGATTTAATCCTTCCGATAGCTGCCATTAGAGGTGAGGGAACTTCCAACGACTACTTTCCTACCGAAGTGCCTGCACTACCGGCCTTTGCCTTACAAAAGGCGGTATCTACCACCATCCGAGATTATGAGGTTGATTATTGGACAGGTACTGTCTATACCACCAATCGAAGAGTATGGGAACACGATGAGGAGTTTAAAGACTATTTACAGAAGATCAGGGCTTATGCCATTGACATGGAAACAGCTACAATTTTTACAGTTGGCTTTTATAACAAAATACCGACGGGTGCACTTCTGCTAGTAAGCGACCAACCCATGATACCTGAAGGGGTAAAAACAGAGGAGAGCGACAAGGAAGTCACCCGTAAATACGTGGAAGACCATCTTCGAATCGGAATCGATTCGCTTAAACAATTGATCAACGATGGGTTGACAGTCCGTCATCTAAAATTTTGATCCACTGCATACTGCACTTATAGTTTCAAATAAACTTGGAAACGGCTCCGCGATTTATTAACTTTGCACACTTATTAAAAGCAGTCCTGCAAACCAAACCCGGCGCCGTAAGGCCGGAGAGGAGTCTCTAGGATCATAGCCTTCCGTCCGGAATGCGTTCGCAGAATTGGTAGAAAACACTTACGCATGAAGCTTTCGCAATTCCGTTTTGATTTGCCTCTTAATCTTATTGCGCAGACCCCTGCCAAAAAAAGAGAGGATTCTCGCCTGATGGTGGTACACCGTCATACTGGCGTTATTGAAAACAAACACTTCCGTGACATCATGGATTACTTTGATGACAAGGATTGTTTTGCAGTGAATAACACCAAGGTTTTTCCTGCGCGCATGTATGGGAGAAAAGAAAAAACAGGCGCTAAAATCGAAGTATTCTTACTAAGAGAATTAAATAAACCAAATAGACTTTGGGATGTGATTGTAGACCCTGCACGAAAAATAAGAGTGGGTAACAAACTCTACTTTGGTGATGACGAGGACCTAGTTGCTGAAGTTATTGACAATACCACCAGCCGTGGAAGAACCATTCGCTTCCTGTGGGAAGGTGATGAGGCAAGTTTCAGAGCGCAATTAGAAAAACTAGGTGAAACACCATTGCCCAAATATATCAAGCGTAAACCCGACGAGGAAGATAAAGATCGCTATCAAACTGTTTACGCCAAGCACGAGGGTGCCGTTGCCGCACCAACCGCTGGATTACACTTCAGCCGTGAGTTAATTAAACGATTGGAGATTAAAGGAATTCATTTTGCAGAAGTTACACTTCATACTGGCTTAGGCACATTCCGCCCTATTGAAGTTGAGGACCTGAGCAAACATAAAATGGATGCTGAATATTTCCGGATAGATGAGACTGCCTGTAAGATTGTGAACCGTGCTAAAGAATACGGCCATCGCGTTTGTTCCATTGGCACTACTACCATGCGGGCTATGGAGTCTTCGTTCACGGCACAGAAATTCCTGAAACCTTCTGAAGGTTGGACCAACATGTTCATTCATCCTCCCTATGACTTTAATATTGCGGATGCATTGGTAACAAACTTCCATCTTCCCAAGACCAGCTTGTTGATCATGACCTGCGCATTTGCAGGCTATGAATTAACAATGGAAGCTTACAAAAAAGCAATCAAGGACAAGTATCGCTTTTTTAGTTACGGAGATGCTTTGTTAATTATATAATTAGCTTATTCCAAATATTTCCTTATTCAGTTGCTGCAACGACATTGTTTTTGCAGTTGCGGGCACTAGCATACTTATGTTGTGTGGACTACCCCCATAACTAATCATTCGAACAGGAATATCTTTTACCGCTAATGCCAGGTTAGAAAGCATAGCCGGAGTAGTAGCAATTTCAAAGCCTACCAATGAAACAATAGTTTGCTCGCGATCGACTTCAACATGTCCAAATGGCGATAACTCCTCTAATATTGCTTGAAGATGCTGATCCGTATCAATTGTCAATGAAACAGCCACCTCTGAGGTAGTGATCATATCAATCGGAGTCCGATACTTCTCAAAGACTTCAAAAATCTTTCTTAAAAACCCGTAGGCGAGCAACATTCTGCTGCTTTTAATACGAATTGCAATAATATTATCTTTTGCCGCAACCGCTTTTACGCCAGAAGCTGCAGGGATAGAACTGATCAATGTTCCCTTGGCAGTGGGCTCCATGGTGTTTAACAGACGAACAGGTACCTGGTACTGTTGTGCAGGCCAGATTGAGGCCGGGTGAAGAATTTTAGCACCGAAGTAGGCCAGCTCAGCCGCTTCCTCAAAACTTAACTGTTCAATAGGAAAAGTTTTTCCAACCACACGAGGATCATTGTTATGCATCCCGTCAATATCAGTCCATATTTCACAGACGGAGGCACTGATAGCTGCAGCTACCAATGAAGCAGTGTAATCACTTCCTCCCCTTTTCAAATTATCAACTTCCCCTCGGCTATTTCTACAGATATACCCCTGTGTAATTAATAATTTTTTATCCGCGTTTGCTTGCACCAATGCTTTCAAACGGGTGCTGATTACGGAAAGCGCTGGCTCATCCTGTTCGTCCAGTACCATAAAATCTAATGCGGGGAGTAAGGCATGATTCAACTTGTTCTCGCTACAATAAACGCTGAAAAGTTTAGTAGAAAGCAGTTCGCCCTGTGCTAAAATATCACGACGAAGCGCCTCGCTAAATGAAATACGTTGAATAATCCGTAAGAACCCAAAATGTTCTTCAATCACATCAGCCGCTTCCTCTTGCACTTCTTTCCCCGAGACTAATTCCACAATAAACGCTTGATAGTGCTTTTCTAATTGGTCAATGACCTGCGCAGCCTCCTGCTTTTTTCCGGCAGATAATAAATTACCAATTTCAACCAACGCATTGGTAGTTCCAGATAGTGCTGAGAGCACAACAAGTACAGGCTCGTCCTGTTGTGTAACTAGGGCAGCCACTTGCTTCATTCTTTCAGGACGGCCCACACTAGTGCCGCCAAATTTCATCACTTTCATAGATAAAAAATCAATTAAAATTAGGCTGGCAAGCCGCACGAAGGTAAGAAAGGACTTTATTCAAATGGTAGATCAAATCGCGCTCCTAATTCATGAAGATCTTTTACAACCTCTTCATGAAGAGAAATTCCATCCTGTAATCGCTCTTGTTCTGCTATTCGCTCGGGATCGCCGGGAACTAATACTTGATAGTGACCTTCCATTGGTCTTGCATTTCTAAAACCCTCGATCCAATGATCCATGTCTTTTTTGAATTCATCAGCAGGTCGAAATGCATCAATTCGTATGGCTCCTATAAAATGTCCAATCCCTTTTCCGGGCTGTTGGGCCGGCATCGGCACATAGGCAGGAAATGGAGGAACCCAAGGTGCATAATTGGCCCCACTCAACAGCGCCGAGAATAAATCAACCATCGCGCCCAACGCGTAGCCTTTATGAGATCCATGTTCACGATCACTACCTAAAGGAAGTAAGGCACCGCCTTTTTTTAGTATGTGTGCGTCGGTGGTAGAATGACCTGATTGATCCTGCACCCACCCGGCTGGAGTTTCTTCATTTTTTCGTTGTAATATTTCCAACTTACCATTGGCAGCTGTAGTAGTGGCTAAGTCTGCAACAAATGGGGGTTGACTTCCTGCGGGCGCTGCTACCGCAATAGGATTTGTACCGAGCATTTTATCGATTGAAAAAGTGGGGGCTACTAGTGGACTTGCATTTGTCATAGCAACACCAATCATATTATGCTCCAATGCAAGCATGGCATGATAACCCGCTATACCAAAATGATTACTATTTTGAACACTAACCCATCCTGTTCCCACTTTTTCTGCTTTGGCAATGGCAATCTTCATTGCCTCCTGCGCAATTACCAAACCCAATCCCTGATCGCCGTCGAGCACAGCTGTGGAAGGCGTTTCATGAACAATTTTAATGGCAGGCGTGGCATTTACACGTTTTACTTCCCAAAGACGAACATAACCACTTAAACGGGCTATCCCATGTGAATCAATCCCCCTGAGATCTGCAGACAATAATGCATTGGCAGCTAGCACTGCATGCGCATCCGAACAATTCATTTTTTTAAAAATGGAAATAGCAAACTGATGCAGTTGCGAATATGTAAATATTGATAGAGGCATACACAAAGAAACAAAAAAAGCCCCGGCGATTGGCCGGGGCAGTGGAATCGTTTACAATGATCTTTCGGCTTAGAAAGGAAGATCATCTGGCTCATCGGTGTTATCCGGAGCTCCAGAAAGCGAAGCTGTCGATTGACCTGTAGCAGCATAGCCGCCAGCAGATCCGGACTCGCCTCTTCCACCCAACAATTGAACATCTCTTACCCGAAGGGAAAGCGATGCACCAGGTGTCCCATCATTGCGTTGAAAAGATCTTGCCTCTGGCTGTCCCTCTACATAAACTTGTTTGCCTTTTACTAGGTACTGTGAAATACCAGTACGATCAGTCCAGTAAGCGCAGTCCACCCAGGTTGTTTTCTCCTGTTGGTTTCCTTGGCTGTCCCGGTACCTTTCTGTGTGGGCGACAGTGAAGTTGATGACATTTTTACCATTGACCGTGTTTACCACACAATCTTTACCCAAATTCCCGATGACTTGCATCTTAATCATAGTGCTCGTTTTATGGTTACTAAATTGATTGAACAACTAAATTACTCTGAATTGCATGGACACGCAAGGGTTCATCCAAAAAACTTATTCAGAGTTCCCCACACGAGCACTGGCCGGATCAATGATAGCGCCAAAAAAGATAGCGTTAAGGAACAATTTTGTACCCCCTAACCAATAAGCGCGGAAATTAGGATTATCGGCAATGTTGATAACCCGACCATTCCCTAGCTGACTTACCGTTACTGCTGCCGTACCAGCAACCGCATCTTTATTTTCCCTACTCATCCAACCACTCTGTAAGGGTTGTTTTCCATAGACAAACGGTGTTGCATAGGGATTCTTGCTTTTTTCAAGGAATATTCGGTTGGCCTTGAACAAGGAAACAACGGGTAAGGAATAGCCAAAAGCAAGTGGATGAGAGGCATCATAGGTAGCACCCAGAATAGCCCCACGTACTTGTTGTGCCCCACTTACTTCATCTCTTGTTTCATAAGCTCTGAACTGCGTACTATCTGTTATGGAGCGAGAACGCTTGAACGTGGCACTTGAAATCCCCTGCTGGGCTGCCCATGCAACCGCCTCTTCCGTAACAATTAAAGTCCCACCCGCTTGTACCCAGCTCTTCAATTTATCCTTGTCTAAATCCGAATAGGAACCTCCGGTCATGATAATCACTGTATATCGGCTCAAATCAGCCCGACGAAGTACGGAAGGCTCAAGATGAGTAAGCTGCATATCCATGCGCTGATCCAACAAATGCCAAACTTCTCCCGCATCCGTCGGATTGACACCCGCCCCAGTGATTAAAGCAACAGCTGGTTTTTGTATGACCATAAACTTGTTACTACCCAGATCAACACCTTCACTTGAATAACCAGTAGTTACGGCATGAGCATGCACGCCATATCGAGTAATAAGTTCATCTATTAATTTTTCTAAATCTGCTGCATTTATTTTTTCTTGACGAACAGGAATCAGCAAGGAGCCATACCCAAACGAACGAATCTCATTTTTGATTTGAATTCGGATCGGCTGCGTAGCTACTTTCACCAATACATCCGCCTTCAAGAGTTGATTGAGTGCAGCGGGCGCATAGAGATCACTCCACTCCAATAGAATAGCCATAGCATTTTTAGGGAGGCTAAGTTCATGTTGAGTTGGATGATCTAAAAAAGATTTTTCACTAAACAAATCCGGTATTTGTTTTGCTCCAGCTAGATTGACCACATTGAGTTCTTTAAAATCAAGCCCATAGGCTAAGGGTAAAGTCCAGGCAGTAATATCATAGAACAAACTATCCTGGTAGGTTAGCGTTTTTTCAAAAATTGTACGGATCAATGTATGTTGAGGCTGATCTAAAGGCACGAGGATGGAACTGGATGCTGGAAACTGTTTGTCGGCCATAGTACCAGGAACGCTGTAGATTTTAATTTGGTGACGCTGTAATAATTGAGCAAACTCCTTTAATCGAACCGGATCTTGCTTATCCCCTACTACATATCCTTTAACAGGATAGGCAGTAGCTCTTGTAGCTGCTTGTTTATAAAAGTCGCGTTGATGTTGTAGCAACTCCTTTCTAAGCGCAAGCGTCCCCCGTAAGGTTGATAGTGCAGTTACAAATTGATTGCGAATAGTAGCAGGAAATGAGAGATACCCATTTACTGTTTCTTGCAAATGACCCCGAGAGGAAGCCTGCTCAAATAAAATTCCGATTCCGCCATGTATATCCGGGTATGTTGATCCTTTACCATAATAAAAATCATCGTAATTCTCTTTGGTGAAATAGAACGAACCAATACTATCCAATACCTGTGCATGATAAGCAGCCAATTGACTAGTCAACAACTGATTATTGGGAGGGGTGAGCGGATTTACACGGGAGGGTACTCCAGGTTGAAAGAAAAAAGTGGCATTGGTACCTTGCTCATGATGATCAGTAAAAACATTTGGTCTCCAAGCCTGAAACCACTTTAATCGATTTTGACTTTCAACATGGACAGCAGGTAACCAATCACGATTCAAATCAAACCAGTAGTGGTTGAATCGTCCGCCGGGCCATACTTCGTTATACTCTCTTGAATTAGGATCGGAAACCAAATTTTTACTTTTATGCTGATTAGCCCAAGTAGAAAATCGCTGCAGTCCATCTGGATTAAAGGATGGATCAAAAAGTATAACTGTATTCTCCAGTAATTGATCAATAGCTGGTCCTTGCGCAGCTGCTAAATAGTAGGCAGACAATAACGATGCATTCGCACCGCTAGGCTCATTACCATGGATCGAGTGTCCAATCCAGCAAACAGCTGGCATTTTCTCAATGTCAGGATCGGGTGCAGCAGGATCAGTCAATGCCAAATGCTGTGCACGTATTTCATTTAATTTTTTATGATTGTTTGGGGAAGTGATTATCAAGAGTAACTGAGGTCTTTTTTCATAGGTAAATCCCATCTGCTCAATTCGGATACGGCCAGGGGCCACTTTTGCAACTGCTTGCATATAATTAACTAACCTGTCGTGTGTAACATGCCACTCTCCCACCTCATGGTGGATTATTTGGGATGGCGTGGGAACAGCTGGGTCATAAGTAATACCTGTGGGTAGATAATACGAAAGAGATTGAGCCTGAATAGAGGAAAGGGATAAAATAAAAACCAAAAAAAATAAAGCTTTTCGCATGGCACTTGATTTTAGGATAAACAAGTTAAGATTATTCACTTAAAAGGCCGTCCGTATCTTTGTACATATGAGCAAGAAGGGTAAAGTATTGGTAGCGATGAGCGGTGGTATTGATAGCACCGTTACTGCACTTTTATTGCATCAGGAGGGGTACGAAGTAGTAGGGATTACCATGAAGACCTGGGATTATGCAAGCAGCGGTGGTGGAAAAAAAGAAACTGGCTGTTGCAACTTGGACTCCTTCAATGACGCTCGCCAAGCAGCTGTAGAGCACGGTTTTGCGCATTATATTTTAGATATCCGCGATGAATTTGGAGGTTTTGTAGTGGAGAACTTTGTGGAGGAATATCTGGCCGGACGAACCCCCAACCCCTGTGTACTTTGCAACACACACATCAAATGGAGGGCCCTGTTAAAAAGAGCGGATGCATTGGGATGTGAATTTATAGCCACGGGTCATTATGCAAAAGTTCGTCAGCACGATAATGGACGTTTTGTAATTAGCAAAGCGGTGGACAATACCAAAGACCAGAGCTATGTGCTTTGGGGACTGCAACAAGATTTACTGAGCCGTACCTTGCTGCCACTGGGAGGATTTAGAAAAACAGAAATCAGAAAAATGGCTGAGGAGTTTGGCTACCCTGCTCTGGCAAAAAAAGCAGAGAGCTACGAAATATGCTTTGTACCTGATAACGATTATCGTGGTTTTTTAAAACGAAATGTAGACGGTTTGGAAGAACGCGTTAACGGTGGTGATTTCATTGATAAAAATGGAGCTATATTAGGTAAACACAAAGGATATCCCTTTTACACAATCGGACAACGAAAGGGGCTAGAAATAGCATTAGGAAAACCGGTGTTCGTAACACAAATTGATCCCCATAGCAATACGGTCACGCTAGGAGATGAGGAGGATCTGGATAAAAACGAAATGTGGGTTTCAAAATTAAATTGGATTAAATACCCACAGGTAGAAGACGGCGTTGAAGCCACAACAAAAATTCGTTACAAAGACACAGGAACACATTCTCGCTTATATACACAGGCCACTAACGTCCGTGTAGAATTCTATGAACCTGCCAAAGGGGTTGCTCCCGGACAAAGTGCCGTGTTTTACGAGGGGGATGATGTACTCGGTGGCGGCATCATTCAACGTGAAGCATTTGAAAAAAACTAAAGCAAATATTTTTCTATTGTCATCACAGGCACATCAGATTTGGAGTAAACTTGCCTTATCTATCATCCTAATTGTTTTTTTAGCAAGTTGCAGACCCAACCAGCCGCAACAGGGTTTTTCTGTTGAAGAATTTTCTCCGTTGACATCAGGTAAAACCATCACATACCGTATTGACTCACTAGTGTTCACTCAATTTGGAAGGCAAGTTGAGACTCGCTCTTACCTAATGCGTTATACAATCGATTCATCATTTCTGGATAACCAAGGAAGAAAAAGCTATCGGATTATCCGAATGATCCGTGACACCCTACAAACGCAGCCCTGGAAACCTGATGGCAGTTTCTACATTACAACTACTCCATCCCAAATGGAGTGGATAGAAGATAATCTTAGGCAAGTTAAATTACAGACACCATTACGTCCAGGTGCTCAATGGAATGGAAATAGATTTTTAGCCAGCAATCCACTTAACCCTCCCTATGATTTTAGTAATGATGATAATATTCAAAATTGGATTTATACGCTTTCAGCTGAGCCCTCCTCATTTCAATATAGAAACAAACGATACGAAAATGTGATTGCGGTAATGCAGATTGATGAAGCTGTCAATGTACCCATAACTATCCCTACTGCCTACGCATTCCGTAATTACGCAGTTGATCGGTTTGCAAAAAATATCGGACTTGTTTACAGAGAATGGGAATCTTGGGAATATCAACCCAACACGGGTGGCAGTGGTGGACCTTATCGAATAGGGTTTGGTATACGGCAATGGATGGTCGAATACAATTAAAAACTATGCAAACTAGAAAACTAATACATTTCGTTTTTATCCTTCTTCTAATTAGCAGCCAATTACTTTTTTGCGCAACTGCCCAATTTTCTAGGCATATTGTTTGGTTGAAAAATAAAGGGAATAACAGTTTTACACTCAGCGACCCTTCGCCCTATCTTTCTGCAAGAGCCATTACAAGGAGAACACGATACGCAGTACAATTGGACAGCACAGACCTTCCAGTTTCGCCAACTTATGTGGCAGCCGTTCGTGCTATCCCCGGTGTCACCGTTTTGAATGTTTCAAAATGGCTCAATGCAATCAGTATCCAAACTACATCCTCAGCTGCATTGGCCAGCATTCAAGCCTTACCGTATGTGCAACAAGTAGCTGGGCTGGCGGCACGACCCTCACCCTTGCAACCCGTTAGACCTGATAAATTTTCAAACCAATTGATTGTATCACCAATCACATCAACCCCATCATCTGAAAAAATTACTGGCGACTTTTATAATTACGGAACTAATGCTGGGCTAGAAATGAAATTACATCGTGCTGAATTTCTGCATAATATTGGACTTCGAGGATCAGGGATGCAGGTTGCTGTACTCGATGGTGGATTTTTCAACTACAATACCCTTCCGGCATTTGACAGTGTAAACCGTAAAGGACAAATACTAAGTACTTGGGATTTTGTAACGGGGAATGCAACAGTTAGTGATGATCACCCTCATGGCATGCAGTGCCTTTCTACCATTGCTGCAAATATCCCAGGGCAATTTGTAGGAAAAGCTCCGCAAGCCTTCTTTCATTTATTCAGGACTGAGGATGTAAATAGCGAATACCCCATTGAGGAATTCAATTGGGTTTGTGGTGCAGAAAGAGCAGATACCGAGGGAGCCGATCTTATTTCGTCCTCACTTGGTTATTACGATTTTGATAACCCGGTATTCAACTACACGTATGCGCAAATGAATGGCAAAACAACCCTTGCTGTCAAGGGAGCTGATCTAGCTGCCAAAAAAGGGCTCTTGGTTTTTAACTCAGCTGGAAATGAAGGTGCTGCCTCCTGGCGATATATCATCACTCCTGCAGACGGAGATAGCGTAGTAGCAGTTGGTGCTGTGAACGCCGCTGGAGCCATAGCAGGATTTTCTAGTTATGGTCCCTCCAGTGATGGACGTATAAAACCTGAATTAGCCTCTGTAGGTTGGCAAGCAGTAGTACAATCTACTTCCGGAACAATCGGAGTGGCCAATGGAACTTCGTTTTCTTGTCCCAATTTAGCTGGTCTAGCTACTTGTCTTTGGCAAGGATTTCCAGAATTCAACAATATAAAAATAGTGGATGCACTTAAACGTAGTGCCAACCGATATACCAATCCGAACGACAGAATTGGATATGGAATTCCAGATATGAAAAATGCTTTTGCTTACTTACTAGCTGAATATGCCACGGTGTCTGCTACCATTTCCAATTGTAAGGTAGATTTATCATGGCGCACAAAAGATGTAGCAGGCATGCAATTTTGGATTGAGCGAAAACTGCCATCCGAAAACACCTTTCAAAAAATAGGGCAACTCAATGCCACAAGTTTAAACGTACTGACAAATAAAAATTATACTTATCAGGATGAATTGAATGCTATTAATCCCGGTACCATTCACTATCGGATTACACAGGTGATAGACACCCTAACTGCTACCCGTCAAATAGTTTATTTAGATAGCACCACGGTACTCTTGACCAGTCGATGTGCAACTACTGATGATATTGCCTCGCTACTTTGGATTTACCCCAACCCTTCGCCGGGGAATACAAAAGCGCAAATGGTTATTAATAGCGTGGAAGCTGCTTCGGATGTTAAACTCACCTTGCATGATAGAGGTGGGCGGCTGCTTGCAACACATTCCTTAAATAAACCGGCGGGAATTTATCGGGGTGAACTCCCGTTCATACCTACTTCATCGGGAGTCTATACAATTACACTTTGGATAGGCAACAACAAGAAAGAAAGTAAAGACTGGATTGTTGCTTATTAGTTTTTTTGCAGCAAAGCCACGAAGAGAATATCCGCATGCTCAGCAATACCATTTAATAATGTGTATTTACAAAGTGAAAAATCATATTGCTGTTGGAGCCAATTAACTTGCTCCTCATTTTCACTGGCAAAAACCGAACAAGTACAATAAAGCAGATAACCTCCAGGCTTTACTGAAGCTGGTAATCGAGATAAAATAGAGCGTTGTCGGCTTGTGTATTCTATTAGTAATACTTCTGTTTGCTTTGTGATCTGCTCAGGTGTTCGCGCCCAAGTTCCACTACCGGTACAAGGGACATCTGCAATAACCAAATCAAACTGTGTAGCAGTGTTGGGAAAATCTTGCTGCGTAAGATCAAGCACTAAAGATTGATAATTACTTATTCCTGCTTGTTTAAAGCGAACTTTTAGCTGCTGGAGGATTGAAGTTCGAATATCAGAAACCGTTAATTCGATTTTAGGATACTGATCAAGTAATAGCAAGGATTTTCCCCCACTGGCAGCACAACAATCCCAAACAGACTTTATAGTTACTGGCAAGAGTGGCTGTATGAACTCTCCCACTCGTTGTGAGCTAAGATCTTGTACCACATAATCTAAGTTCAGGTCTAATAAATTTTCCAAACTAGTGGCAGCTGGTAATGCAATAGTCATTGGAGAAATCAACATATAGGGAATCGCAGCCTCTAGCAACTTATTCACAACTTTATTTTGCTTACCTGGCCTTACCCGTATAAAAAAATCGGGCTGTACCAACAAGGATTCCGCCCATTCCTTTTGCTTTATTCCCATCGAAAAAGAAAACGGAAAGGGAAATACAGCGGACCCATCAAAACCTGGACAAACCAGCGCAACACGCTGATCAAAAGTACTAGCACCTTGCGCAGCCCATGCGGGTCGAACTGCTTTAACAAGGGGATCCGTTTCCCCCTGGATTAAATAAACAGCAGTCAGCAAACGCTCTTCAATCGTTAATGTAGCACAGGCAAATCCAATACGAAAAAATGAATAACAATAATGACGAATCAACTTTCGATCCGTAGATCCCACTTTTTTATCGAGTGCAATCTGTTTTTTGTAATAAATCGAAAAGGGCTCATTCCCATCATATTGCTCCAGGAGGGAAACAGCCCTTTTCAAATATGCATGATAACGACTCAAATCTCTAATAGTGTTTTGACCGGATCTTTGCCGATCAACAATTGAGCAGGATTCTCAAGCAATTCCTTGACGCGTACCAAAAATCCAACAGATTCTCTCCCATCAATAATTCGGTGATCATAGCTGAGCGCTAGATACATCATAGAACGGACAACCACTTGGCCCTTTTCTACCATGGGCCTTTCTTGAATTTTATGCATCCCCAAAATTGCGCTCTGTGGAGCGTTGATAATGGGTGTGCTCATGAGAGAGCCAAAGACACCCCCATTAGTAATCGTGAAAGTTCCACCCGTTAATTCCTCTGCAGTCAATTTACTGTCTCTTGCTTTTACCGCTAACTCCGCCACCTTTTTTTCAACATCTGCCATGCTCATACTCTCCACATTTCGCATCACAGGTACTGTGAGTCCACGGGGCGTACTTACTGCAATACTTATATCAGCATAATCATGATAGAGGATAGTATCGCCATCAATCGATGCATTTACAGAGGGCCATTCACGTAAGGCCACCGAGCATGCTTTTGCAAAGAAGCTCATGAAGCCAAGTCCTACACCATGCACTTCTTTGAACTTGTCTTTATAGGAGGCTCTGATGGCAAGGATAGCGCTCATATCTACTTCGTTAAAAGTAGTTAGCATTGCAGTCCCATTTTTTGCTTCTACCAATCGCTTCGCGATTGTTTTACGCAGATTGCTCATTTTCTCTTTACGTTGCTCACGAGCAGACAAAACCTGATTTTCAAATGGAATTCGACCAGGCTGTTCTAAAGCCTTGAGCACATCTTCCTTCACAATCTTACCCTGTGGACCCGTCGCTTTTACCTGAGATAGGTCAACTTTCTTTTCAGCCAACAAGGCCGAAGCAAGTGGGGTTGCTTTTACTTCAGCAGGAGCAGGCTTTGGAGCATCGGGTTTTTGCGCTGGCGCAGTAGTTTGAACAGTGGCAACCGCAGGAGGTTTAGGAGCCGTGATTTCAACTTTTGCCGGCGATGCTTTTGCCGTATCATCAATGGTAGCAAGCAGCTCTCCTATTTTTAATTGATCTCCTTCAGTCGCGACAGTTGTCAGTACACCAGCCTTCTCTGCATTCACTTCAAAAGTCGCTTTTTCACTTTCAAGCTCTGCAATCACTTCGTCTCGTTCTACATAGTCCCCTGTTTTTTTATTCCAGCGAAGTAATTGAACTTCTGAAATGGACTCTCCAACGGTGGGTACTTTAATCTCTATCATAGAAGGTTACTTAATTAGACAGTAAATGCAGTTTCCAATAGTTCTGCTTGCTCTTTAATATGAATTTTGTTGTAGCCAGTTGCAGTTGAAGCGGAGGGTTGTCTGCTAATTACCCCAAAGTTTACACCGCGCCATTGCATTTTCAAATAAGACGCAGCTCCCATGTTTTGAGGTTCTTCCTGAACCCAGAACCAAGTAGCACCAGCGTATCGTTGCTGAAGAGCTTCAAGTTGATTCATAGGAAGTGGATACAACTGCTCTAATCGAACAATAGCAATATCTTTTCTTCCTTCCTTTTCTCGCTTCTCAATCAACTCAAAATAAATTTTTCCAGCACAAAGCAATACCTTTTTGATTTGAGCAGGTTGCGCCGCTTCATCATCGATCACTTCCTGAAACTTACCAGTGGTAAAACTTTGCAGCGCAGAATAAGAACCGGGATGACGAAGATTCGCTTTGGGAGAAAAGTTGATTAGCGGCTTTCTAAAAGGCCAGGTCAACTGCCGACGTAATAAATGGAATAGATTAGCAGCAGTAGTGACATTGGTAATAATAATATTCATTTCAGCAGCCAACTGTAAAAAACGTTCCAAACGAGCGCTGCTGTGCTCAGGACCCTGTCCTTCATACCCATGTGGTAATAACAACGTAACCCCGTTCATCCGGTTCCACTTTTGTTCACCCGCTGCTATAAATTGGTCGATGAGTGTTTGCGCTCCATTGGCAAAATCCCCAAACTGCGCCTCCCAAACTACCAAGGCCTGAGGATTGGCTAACGCGTAACCATACTCAAAGCCAAGTACACCATATTCGCTCAATAGTGAATTGTAGATGCGAAACTTGCCAGTAGCGCCTGGGATAGCCGACAAGCGACTATAGGGCTTATCATTGCTTTCATCACGTAATACTGCGTGTCGATGTGAAAAAGTTCCTCGGCGAACATCCTGTCCGCTCAACCGAACATCCTTACCCTCACGAAGTAAACTTGCATAGGCCAATAACTCCGCGGTAGCCCAGTCAATTTTTGACTCCTGCTCTAAAAGTTTTGTTTTTTCCTGCAAAATTTTTTCAACTTTTCTCAATGGCTTAAAATCGGAAGGCCAGCTGAGCAAAGCCGCGAGCATTTCTTTTATTGCTGGGATAGGTACTGCCGTATCAGGTGAACTTAAAAAGTCTGCAGGAGTAGCTCTTCTTAACTTCTTCCACTCTAACTCAGGTGGCTGATATTGATAAGGAAGGGGATTTTGTTTTACCTCATCTAGTCTTTCTTGCAAATCCTGCCAGAATTTTTTTTCCATCTCTCGAGCCAAGGACTGCAACTCAGTATCCCCTTGTTGCAAAAGTTTATTGATATATATCTCGCGAGGGTTTGCATGTTTCTCAATCAACTGATATAGATGAGGCTGGGTGAATTTAGGATCATCGCCCTCGTTATGCCCATGTCTGCGATAGCAAACCATATCGATAAATACATCCTGGTGAAACTGCTGACGATACGCTGTTGCCAGCTCCACACAACGAACCACTGCTTCTGGATCGTCTCCATTCACATGAAATACCGGCGACTGGATAGCCGCTGCCAGGGAAGTACAATAATCAGAACTACGCGCATCTTCAAAATCCGTGGTAAACCCAATTTGATTATTGATGATAAAATGCAAGGTTCCACCC
This sequence comes from Bacteroidota bacterium, assembly GCA_005791465.1. GTDB lineage: Bacteria > Bacteroidota > Bacteroidia > Chitinophagales > Chitinophagaceae > JJ008. The sequence continues at coordinate 45,256 of SXWI01000039.1, forward strand.
GTATGATAACCTTCAAGATTACTCATTTGTAATACTTCATAGACAATACCTTGCCCCGCCACAGAAGCATCTCCATGAATAAGTATCGGAAGAATTTGATTAAAATTTGATGTATGCATCACATCAGCCTTTCCTCGTGAAAACCCAAGGACCACTGGGTTAACAGCTTCCAGGTGAGAAGGATTAGGCATCAACTTTAAACTAATATTTTTATCCTGTGTTGTTTTCACTTCACTGCCATAGCCCATGTGATATTTTACATCACCACTCCCCATGGTTTGATCAACCTTTGCAGTTCCTTCGAATTCACTGAAAATATATTCATAGGTTTTCCCCATGATATTGGCAAGCACATTTAGTCTGCCTCGATGCGCCATACCAATTACAACCTCCTTTACATCATGCGAAGCTGCTGTGTTAATGATTGCGTCCAACGCTGCAATAGTAGTTTCTCCACCTTCCAGTGAAAATCGTTTTTGCCCCACATACTTGGTGTGTAAGAAACGCTCAAACATCACACCTTGGTTGAGCTTTTCCAAAACTCTGCGCTTCTGCTCCAATGGTAAAGGCTGATAAAGTCGATTCTCGATAGCTTCTGTAATCCAATCTGTTTTTACAGGATCGCTAATGTATTTATATTCTACACCAACATTGGATGCATAACAGGCATTCAACTTTTCAAGAATAATACGTAGCGTAGCATTGCTTAAACCAACCAACTGCCCTACTTGAAAAGTCCGATCCATATCTTGCTCAGTCAATTCAAAATCCGCAAGACGTATATGCGCACCTCGATCCTTACGCGTACGAATTGGATTAGTCGTTGCAATCAGATGACCTTTGTTTCTGTAACCCAGGATTAGTCGATAAACTTTGAGCTCAGCCTGCCAATCAGATGAAACGCTCTCGCCTTTCATCTCAGTGCTGATAGATGAAGCGCCCACAGAAAGTTTCCCTGCATTTACTGCAAAATCAAAACCTTCAAAGAATTTTCTTAAGTCTGGATCTACAGATTGTGGATCCTTTACAAATTCCTGATACAGGCTCTCCATGTAAGCAGGATGCGATTGGGTTACGTAGGAAAAATCCTTCATGAATGTCAAGGTGTTAGATATCCCCGGTTTGGGACACAAATATCGTTCAAAAAACATGAATTGGGAAGCCCTCTAAAGGATTAGTGTACAGAGAGATGGGATAAATTTGGTCAAAAAGGAGCTATTCCTTATCTTTGCCCCCCTTAAAACAAAGCTAGATGGCTAATCATAGTGCTACCAAAAAAGACGCTCGCCAAGCAGCCAAGCGTCGCGAACGTAACAAATATTACGGAAAAACTACCCGTAATGCTATCCGCGACCTCAAAGCGGCTGGAACCAGTGAAATGAAGGAGCAACTTCCTTCTGTAGCTGCCATGATCGACAAATTAGCCAAGCGTGGAATTATCCACAAGAACAAGGCTGCTAACTTAAAGAGCAAATTGGCTAAAAAAGTGAACGCTGCTAAGTAATAACTGAAAGAATATTTTTGAAAAGGCACCTAATCAGGTGCCTTTTTTATTTACCTTATTTTTATAAAAACGCACCCTATGCGCAAACTTCTTACTGTGGCAATTAGTTTACTTCTTGGACTAGTTGCTGGTAATGCACAGACACCACTGTTGACTTATTTTGAAAAAACACAAGGAAAAGAATCTCCCACCTATGAGGAGATAATTGCCTGGTGGAAAAAAGCAGATCAATCATCCCCCCTATTGACTCTTCAAACAAAAGGGCCCACCGATGCGGGCTTTCCGCTTCATTTGGCACTCTTAAGTAACAAGGGATTCACCTCTATCTACTCCGCAAAAAATGCGGGCGCCACAATTATACTTGTCAATAACGGAATACACCCCGGAGAACCAGATGGAATTGATGCAAGTATGTTACTCGCTAAAAAAGTAATTGAAAAAAAATTGTTGCTACCTCAGCATATAGTACTAGCCATTATTCCAGTATACAATATTGGAGGTTGCCTGAATAGAAGCACCAATTTTAGAGTAGATCAGGATGGACCAGTTGCATTTGGTTCCAGAGGCAATTCACAATACCTCGATTTGAACAGAGATTTTATCAAGTGCGATTCCAAAGAAGCGTTATCATTCAGTGCTATTTATCAGGAATGCGATCCAGACGTTTTCATTGATAACCACGTAAGCAACGGAGCCGACTATCAACATGTAATGACCTTACTCACCAGCCAACCCAGTAAACTGGGGGGCGTGATGGAACAATTTCTACGATCACAATTTGAACCCGCTTTATATACAGGGATGAAAGAAAAAGGATTTGATATGGTTCCTTACGTGAATGCGTATGGAGATAAACCTGAAAATGGATGGAGCACTTATTGGGATAGCCCCCGTTATACCAGCGGATACGCTACTCTATGGCACAGTTTTGCATTTGTACCTGAAACGCATATGCTCAAGCCCTATGACCAGCGAGTAATGGCCACCCTTGCATTAATGGAAACCTTCGTTGCATTCACTGGAAAAAACGCAAAAGAAATCCAGGATTTGCGCAAAAAGACCAAACAGGCCATGGCCTCGGCCGATCG
>SXWI01000040.1 GCA_005791465.1 Bacteroidota bacterium
CCCATCCCAATTTCTTTCCCACTCTAAACGCGCTGGCGTCTTATATCTTTCATGACTTCCAGAAGTGGAGTGCCCTTGCGGTTGAGTCAGTTCCTCTACATGGAACAATACAGGAACATGTTGCTCTCTGGCCAATTGAATCCCCTCTTCAAAAGCCTCGCATAGGCCAGCATAATCCCATCCTTTTACTTTATAAAGTTGCAACCCAGCTTCAGCGTCACTGCGCTGCATTCCTGAAAGAGCAGTAGAGATCGAACCTTTAGCAGTTTGAAACTCTTTGGGAACTGAAATGCCATACCCGTCATCCCAAACAAAAACAACCAATGGAATTTGCAGCACAGTTGCCGCATTGATGGTTTCCCAAAAATGTCCTTCACTGGTAGAGGCGTCTCCAATAGTAGCAAAGCAAACTTCATCCCCATTTTTTGATAAATGGGAAAAAGCATGAAGAGAGGATACCTTTCTGAATATGCTTGATGCATGAGCCAGCCCTAATGCACGAGGCATTTGCCCAGCTGTAGGAGCAATATCGCTTGAACTATTTTTTGTTTTAGTTAAATCCAACCATTCGCCAGTTGCATCCAAGAAGGGAGTAGCAAAGAAATTATTCATTTGCCGACCTCCACTAAATGGTTCACGACTTAAATCGGCATCCGCATATAACTGGGAAAAAAGCTGTTCACCGCTACCAAGACCAGCCGCAAGAATAAAAGTTTGATCGCGGTAATAACCACTTCTAAAATCACCTGGCTTAAAGAACTTAGCCATGGCCACCTGAGCCACCTCTTTCCCATCTCCAAAAATTCCAAATTTAGCCTTCCCACCTAGGACCTCTTTACGGCCCAAGAGGCTGATCTCACGACTCAGACAAGCAAGCTTATAATCCCTTAAAACACTGCTTTTAAAAAGGTCAAAAGAGAGTTTTTCCTGGCTGGGTGCTTCCATGGGCGCAAAATTAGGGAGAATAGACGGGGTTATGGAATTGCTAAAAAATGCAGCCGCAGGGTCAGAACGTGCCAAAGGCTTAATTTTTAATTATATTTGTTTTCAAATTCATCCTATTATGAAAAAGGTATTATTCGCTGCCACCCTGAGTCTTTTGTCCCTGGTGGTATTCGGCCAAACTAAGGTTGACGCCGTGGTTAAAATGAACACAGAGAAATATGATTTTGGTAAGATCAAACAGGGAGAGCCCGTAAACTACTCTTTTGAAATTAAAAATATTTCTGACAAGCCCCTCGTTGTGGAGAATAGCTGGGCCAGTTGTGGCTGCACCACTCCTGAAAGAATTGCTGAGCCCATTCAACCCGGTGCCTCTGCAAAGCTGAAAGTTCAATATAACGCCGCTGCAGTTGCTCCATTCACAAAAGACGTGAATATCAAATTTGCCGGAATTGATGAAGTGAAAACAGTAAAAATTACTGGAGAGGTGCTAAGCACGGAAGCTTTTGCTGAATTACAGAAACAAGCTCCTAAAGCGCCGGTAAAAAAATCTTAATCAAATAACTTTTAATTTCAAAAGCCTCTGTCACACAGAGGCTTTTTTATTGTATCTACTTCCTTATTAGCGTGAGTTGGCCTTTCATAATAAAACCATCCCGGAAACGAATCAAATAAATATAGACCCCTGTGGGAAGTGGTAATCCCTGATAATTTCCATCCCAGGAAGCCGAACTATTTGCAGCATTGAACACCACCTGCCCTGCCCTGTCAAAAACTTGCACCAATGCTCCGTCTGCTAAATCTAAATTTGGAATACTCCATCGATCGTTCTTGCCGTCTCCATTGGGTGTAAATGCAGTGGGTACGTACAATTTATCTATAACATTTACGGAGACTGTATCTCGACTTATACAACCTCTGCTATTGGTCACTTTTAAAACATAAGATTGTAACTGAGGGGGATCGGAAAGCGGTGCTACAATTGTTGCATCACTTAAATAAAGTGGTGGGGCCCATTCAAACTGATTATTGGCTGCTCCATCAGAAGAGCCCAGCAATTGAACAGGGCGTCCTGCAAACTTGGTTCGATCTGGTCCTGCACTAATCGCTGGCTTTGGATAGATATCAGCTAACAGAATATTAGATGCGATTCTACAACTGGATATACCCAAAGAACCATTTTCAGCAACGGTAAGTCTATATAAAAAGTGCCCGGGAACAGAGGGAGTTCTCAAATACTGAAGTGTATTTGCGCCGGGTATATCATTCCATGTTCTTGCTGTGTCTGTACTTACCTGCCATTGATAGGCGGGCAAGGTAAAGCCCGTAGATAGGTTGCCTTGATAAAGAACTGGGATCTGAATGTCTTCACAGACCCTCACCGTATCCATTCCACCTGAGGCTGCAGAACGTAAGGTGGGTCCACAAGGCCTGAACTGAATATCATCTAATGCAAGGTCATTTCCCATACCCCCCGGTGCGTTATTAGTAATCCGCAACACAACCGTGGTGGTACCCGCACCGGTTGTAAAGTAAAATCCGAAAGGCTCCCAGATTGGCTGAGAAAATACTCCGATATCGCCAGTAGAATATTGATTCAATACAGCACCTGCCGTTGACTCTACCCTAAATGTTAAATTAGGTTTGATTAATGCTGGGTTGTTTACTACGTTCAAAACCCATGCTGAAAATTCGTAAGTGGTGTTAGGGCAAAGGTTAGTGACCGTTTGCAAGAAAAAATCGCCCGGTGTATTAGAGGCATTGACCATCATGAACGCTCCCCCACCCGTGTGATCAGCAGCTACCGAGTGCCATTGTCGACCACAATTAGACTGAAATGTGGTAATGCTGTATTCGCCATCATTGGGGCAGGAGCCTGTGGTGAGCCGATAACCAGGTGCAGTAAAGGAATAGTTGGCTGCACCATTTCCAAAATCAATTTTTACTACCGGATCGCCAAGACTGCCCGTGCATAATTGCGCGATCAAACTTGAATTAAAGATACCGACGCAAAAAAATACAATGAAAAATAGACTTCGACTTGGGATGGATTTTAAAAACACGCACAAATGTAATTCAATAAGAATAATCACTGTTCTTACCTTTGCCCCATGCCAGCCATTTCTACCCGAGGTGAACAAATGCCTCCCTCTCCTATTCGAAAACTAGTCCCTTTTGCAGAAGCTGCTAAAAAGAAAGGGATAAAGGTCTATCACCTCAATATCGGACAGCCGGATATTGAAACGCCGTCTGCCATTATGGATGCCGTTAGAAACGCATCCATCCCCGTATTAGAATACAGCCATAGTGCAGGGAACGAGAGTTACCGAAAAAAATTAGTGGAATATTATGCTAAGGCTGGCATCTCACTTTCCCATGAGGAAATCATGATAACCGCTGGAGGTAGTGAAGCTATTCAATTTGGGTTTTTTGCTTGCTTAAACCCCGGCGATGAAGTAATTGTACCGGAGCCATTTTATGCTAATTATAATGGATTTGCCTGTGCTGCGGGAGTAAAAGTAGTACCCATTACATCAACTATTGAAAACGGGTTTGCCTTACCACCCATTGCTGAGTTTGAAAAAGTGTTGACCCCAAGATCCAAAGCAATACTGATCTGTAACCCCAATAATCCAACGGGTTACCTCTACAGCGATCAGGAAATGGAGGCCTTGGGCCAACTCTGTAAGAAACATGATCTCTACTTATTTAGTGACGAAGCGTATCGGGAATTTTGCTACACTGGTGAAGCGATGAGTGCTCTATCCCTAAAAGGCTTGGAGAAACAAGTAGTAGTCATGGACACTATATCTAAACGCTATAGCGCTTGTGGAGCCCGCATTGGTGCCTTTATTACACGCAATAAAGAGGTGTATGCAACAGCCATGAAATTTGCACAGGCGCGTTTAAGTCCTCCTGGACTTGCGCAAATCATGGGAGAGGCAGCAGTAGATCTGCCTGCTGATTTTTTTGATGCCCCCAAGGCTGAATATCAAGCCCGACGTGACCTATTGGTCAAACGATTGAATCAAATGCCCGGTGTATTTTGTCCCAATCCCGGAGGAGCTTTTTATGCGATAGCTCGCTTACCGATTGATGATTCGGATCGCTTTTGTCAATGGCTACTGGACTCTTTTTCCTATGAAGGCCAAACGCTCATGCTGGCTCCTGCTACAGGCTTCTATGGCACGGCAGGGCTTGGCAAACAAGAGGTCCGGCTGGCATATGTTTTAAATTTGACATCGATTAGCGCAGCGATGGATTGCCTGGAAAAAGCCCTTGAGCAATACCCCGGAAGGAAATTGAACTAGACTGCATATGAATCCCATTTTAGCCCTTTTTTTTCCGCTAGGTATAATTGCCGTTGCACAAACACCAGTTAATGAAGCGAACCAAGTAAGGTTTAATAAAGGCGTTCATAATTTTGGATTCTTGCAATTAGGGGTACCTGCCACCTGCAGATTTACAATAACCAACACAAGTAAGGAAAAGATTGAAATAGAAAAAACCTGGGCTGGCTGTGGATGCACCACCCCTAAAATTAGTCGCAGCAGTGTTGCCCCCGGTCAACAAGCCCAGCTCAGTGTTACCTATAATGCAGGAGCTGAAGAAGTTTTTCTAAAAGAAATCTATATCAAATTAAAGGGGAGCGACAACATCTATGTGCTTCGTGTAAAAGGGCAGGTACTGAGCAAAAAAGAGTACCAACAAAAATTTCCCTCAAAAAGCTAATGCTTACTAATAAAGAAAGCCTCCAAATTGGAGGCTTTCTTATGAATATCATGCGAGCAGAAATTACTGCTTTCTTAGAGTTAGCACATACTGACCAGCTGACACTGTTGGAGCACCAAATACGTGATGGTTCAACAACATAGTCATTACAACAGGATTAGTACAAGAGAAAATAAAGTTTCCAGTTCCAACTGTTGATACAGCATACTGTGTTGCAGATGGGCTAGTACTGTATTTACCATAATACTGATTGGTAACAGTTGCAACACCAGTGCTTGCATTAACGTTGATGGTCCAAGTTTGAGGACTATTAGCACCAGGATAAGCCATATTAGGATAAATTCCAAAAGTAGACATTGAAGTAGCTGTAGTAGCAGTAATAGGGCTTGGAATTATGTCACCAGGAGCCCAGTCTTCCCACTGGTCAGTTACTACAACATAATTGCCTGGCATTGTAGCTGGGTTGAATGGACAAACTACGCTGGCGCGGAATGAGAAAATTGAATAATAGAAGTTAGCTCCACTTCCAGAAAAGTTAGAATTATTGATGGTGTACTTTTTACCAGATTTGGTAACAGCCTCCACGTAACATGTAAAGATGCTACCTGGAGCAAAGTTTCCAGTATTTACATTCAACTGCAAGCCAAGAGCGGTTGCAATTTCCTGTGCAGATACATTAATATCAAAGTAACTAGTATCTCCATCAGCAATGGTGTATTTCTTAATAAAGCGCCAAGCCGTTTGGTTAGCACTGGTATTGCGAACCACGTAAATGTTTGCAGTTGCTACAGGGTCATTTCCCCATGAACGAACACGCACACCAACCCTGGCATTTGCTAAATTACCAGCATCCAATGTGTTTGCTAAAACGCTTTGATCCGTCCAAGTATTAGTTCCAGGATCAAAAGTAGCCTTACCCTTCAGGTAAGAACCATTTGTCAAACCCGCCATAAAAGGGTCAAAGTCGTTTTCAGTTTTCTCGGTACAACCCGATAACCAAACGAGGGCTAAAAGGGCTGAAACAAGTACAGAAATTTTTGCTTTCATTTGAAATTATTTAAACGTTTTAGAAACAATTGGCTGAACCGTTATCCCAGAAAACCTTTACGGTATTGTCAGTCTTTTGCTTTGCATTTAGGTTGAGCGTAACGTGATCGGTTGGATACCAAACACTGCGAATAAACGGACCAGGCTGAGGATTCAACATAGGCTGCATGTTTGTGGGCATACCTGTACGGCGATAGTTGTTGTATGGTTCTACCCCATTACCAAAGGAAGCAATGTGGTATTCCTTCATTATAACATTCAACTTAGCCGTATTAGTTGCAGCTGCATCAAATGCACCTAAAACTGCATTTACGTATTGAGTTACTTCTGCGGTGGAGGGTACAAAGGCAGGATTAGGAGTGACTGTCATAGTACCTGGGAAATTAAGAACCTTAGTAATAGACTGCCTAACACCTGTTTCCATTAATGTGCGTGCTGCAGTTGCAGTCCCTCCTAAAGCTAGTTGAGCTTCAGCAAGCAATAAATGTGTATAAGAGGACAACCAAATTGGATGGATTCCTGATCCACGTGCACCAGGAGTGCCCGTTAAAGTAACGATGCTGGCCTGCACACTTGAAGCGGCTCCAGTGTTTACAGCTAAGGCATCAAAGTCACCACCAGCGGGGTAAATACCCCAAGCAGTACGGTGCTGAGCATCGGGAGGAATACCAGAGGGATCACCATGATCACGTCCAAAATATCCATCACCAGCCATACAGAAAGCCATACCAGCTGGATAATGTCCAGGGCTCAATTGGCCTTGACAGGATAATGCAGTAGCAGGAAGTAAGAACTGGCCTGAGGAGGTTTGCCCGTTACGTGCTGAGATTTGACGGCGGAAATAATAACGAGTACGAGGATCAATCAACCCTTTTTCTGTTACCATTTCCCATGCTAGGTAATTAGAAATATAAATTCCAACACCGCCAGCTGCCCGGTAACAACTATTGTACTTGGGATGGCGTGAGTTGGGGTTTTCCAACTGTGTACCAAAACGGAAAACAAAATCTTCAGCTTCAGTATCGATAATATCCCCGGCAGTTACAATTGCGGCAATCTTACTACCAGCTTCGGCATCCACCAAGCGTGTAGTCATATACGCCTTTAACTTGAGGGTTTTAGCTAGGGTAATCCAACGTGTCTTATTACCATTGTAGTAGAGGTCATTAGTTGGGGTGGATGCAGCAGTTTTTGCAAAGTTTGCTAATGCAGAATCTAACAGACCAAGACAATTTGCGTATACAGCCTGTCCTTTATCAATTTTAGGATTGATCACGGAATTAGCTGGATTTGCTGCTTCAGTCCAGGGTACATCACCAAAGAAGTCTACTAAAGCCATACCAGTGTATGCCTTCAAAATCTGACCTATTCCCAAGTGGAAGAAACGATTTTGTGTGCGAGCTAATGGCTCCATTGCGTTAACCTGTGTCAACACGTTTCGGTAGGCATTACCCCATACACCATTAAATGTTTCAGGGCGGTATGCATTCAGATAAATACTACCCCCCATATTCCATTGACGAGTCATTTCCATCCCACGGTCGGACAAAGAGTTAAATACGTCTGCGAAGCTGAGCTGCGCAGCGTTAAGATATAAATCTGTGTCAGCCTTATCCAATGTTGGAACGTTTGGATTTGCCAACATATCGTCCAGTCTTTTTTTACAAGACGAAAGTGTTAGCAGGGAGGCTGCAACAGCTATCAGAATTAATTTATTTCTATACATGATTGCTGATTTTAGAAGGTTAATCTTAAGCTAGCTCCGAAACGACGAGAAGAAGGAGCAGTCATTAATTCAAAACCACGGGCAAAGCTGCTTACTCCCAAAGTAGAAGTCTCAGGATCGAAGTTGGTGTATTCAGGGAAACTAGGCGCTTTATACCAAAGGTTCTGACCTGATACTGTAAAAGAAGCGCTTCCAAATGGAGATTTCTTCAGCAGATTCTCAGGTACAGAGTAAGACAGAGAAGCTTCACGTAAACGAATTACAGTGGCATCCCATACTCCAAACTCATCGGCAGAGACCAGACGGTTGTTGAAGAATACGTCAGAAACAGAGATCTGAACGTTGTTAGGCTCACCTGCCTGGTTTACACCGGGGATAACCCACATTTGTTGACGGTCAACCTCTGTGTCTTTAGTTACTCCGCGTGATAACAAGATCAAAGGAGTCATAGCAAACATGTCCCCACCGCGTGAGTAATCCCACTGCATACGGAAGGTGAGACGCTTGTAAGAGAAGTTTGTGATACCAGTCAATTGGAAGTCAGGATTAGAATCACCCAAAATTCCAAGTGTTGGATCGACCAAGTAGTTTCCGTCAGGACCAACTACTGGCTGATTTCCTTTATTAGGGTCGCGAAGTACTTTAGAACCATATATCAAACCTAGAGGCTTATTTGGGAATGCAAATAATCCAAGGTCGCTATATCCTGCCAATCCGATTTGTTGAATTTCATCAGGGAAGTCGTACGCCTTATTACGGTTAAGGGTAAAGTTGGTGTTGATGTCCCAGTTAAATTTCTTATTACGAATGATAGTGTAACCCAATCCTAATTCAATACCCTTGTTCTCTACTGTAGCAGCATTGATACTTTGTACAGTGTATCCTGAAGAGGGATCCAAGTCTTTATCTAAGATCTGATCAGGGTTTACTCGGCGATATAAAGTAAAGTCAAGGTTAACACGGTTATTAAACAAACGTCCTTCAATTCCAAATTCAGTCTCTTTAGACAACTCAGGACGAAGTGCTGTATTTGGACGACGGCCACCCAAAGTATTAGAGTTAACAACTGTACCACCAGAGGTAATAAAGCGGTTTGCTTGGATACCCAGCGTAGCACGCGTTTGATAAGGATCTCCAAAAGAGGCACTGGTTGAATAACCTAAACGCATCTTCAGATAATTTACCACTTTGCTAGAGCGCAACGCGTCAATAGCAGAGGAAGGGATAAAAGAAGCTGTTACGTTAGGATAAACCTTGTTACGGTTAGCAGACTCGAACTTGGAGGACCAGTCGCTTCTTGCTCCTACGTTTACATATAGATAATCTTTGTAACCAACAGAGGCAAATCCGAAGGCCCCCAACAGCATTTGCTCAACTTTGTAATCGAGGTCGTTACCACTATCACCTGTTTTGTTCTGCGTGATAAAGTTAGAGTGGTCAAATAAATCAAACACTAACTGCTGTGAGCTATATTGACCAAATTGCTTATAGTTATTAATATAAGCATTTGCACCCGCTTCCACATTCAAAGTGATATCATCAGTAAGTCTGGTATTGTAACTCGCTAACATGGAGTGATCCCAAATTGCACGGTTTACATACGTAGTTCGGTAGAAACCCAGCGGGAATTCAGCAGCACCTTTGTTGTGTTCATGAATGTGCTCCTCGGCATAGTTATCAAATCCAATTTTGTAAGTAAAGTTGAGTGACTTACCTAAATCGTAACGCAATTGCACATTACCAAAAGCACGATTTGTATTCTGCTTCACGCGAGAGTTAGCAATTGTCCAACGCGGGTTGGTAATATCATTACCAGAACGATAGTAAACGGAAGAACCGTCGGCAGGATTTTGGTAAGGCCAGTTCATTAAGTCAACTGAAGTTGGCGTGTAGATCAAGTCCCCAAAAACAGATACTCCATTATCAGATCCGCTACCTGTACTACTTGCAGTAGGAGGCGTATTGAATTTAGTGGTAGTGAAGTTAATAGAAGAAGATAATGTAAAATTGTTGGTCAACTTAGCATTACCACCCACACCAAAAGTGTGACGTACCACATCATTTCCTGGGGTAAATCCTTTGTCGTTAAGCGTACTGAAGTTAGCGTTCATCGCTAAACCAGGTCCACCCCCATTGATATTGATACCAGTGTTAGATACAAGACCAGTACGGAAGAAATTATCGATAGAGGGGTAGTATTTATAGTCATACTTTGCCCCAACTAGCTCAGGAAACGCTCCGCGCAATGCTGGACGATCGTAGGGATGCGGAAGGCGCATGGGAGGATTAGTAAAGGCAACAGATGACCAGTTACTGAAAAAGTTACCCACCGCATTGTTAAAACCATTACCATACTTAGTGGTGTACTCAGGAACGTTGGCTACTTCGTTGGTGAATACTGACTGGCTAACTGTAATCTCTGTTTTCTTGCGTTGACCGCGAGAAACCGCTCCATTCTTAGTTGTGATTAACACAACTCCATTACGACCAAGCGAACCATACTGAGTAGTGGCACTAAGACCTTTCAGCACGCTCACACTTTCAATATTATTAGGGTCGATGTCAAAGAAACGGCTACCCGTTTGGTTACCGTAGAGGAAGCCGCCTTGTGAATTGGTTGATCCATCAAAAGGAACTCCATCCACTACAAATAATGGCTGCGAGTTACCACTGATGGTGGATACACCACGGATGGTAATGTTGGTGCCAGACCCGGAGATACCACTACTGTTTAAAATATTAACACCCGGAGCTTTACCCTGTAACAAACGCATGGGGTCTCCCTCAGGACGTAACTCCAATTGTTTTTTGTCTACAGAGGCAACCGCATATCCAAGCGCTTTTTTCTCACGCTTGATACCAAGTGATGTAACTACTACCTCTGAAATGGTTTCAGAAGAAGCAGCTAATGTTACTTTTGATGCATTCGAAGCAGCTACCTCGGTAGCAGCGAATCCAACACTTGAAATAACAAGTACAGTTCCACCATTGGGGACACTCAGGGTATAACTACCACTGGCGTCCGTAGAGGTACCATTCTTGCGATTGTTCTTTTGCACTACAGACGCACCGACAACGGGCGCACCTTTGTCATCAAGAACCTTACCAGTTACGCTCTGCTGTGCCATCAATGTGGAAAAACAGAACGTTACTAGCGAAACGAGTAAGAGCAATTCTTTTCTCATTAGCAACTGATTTTTAAAATTTAGTTTGGGCTATCAAATGCAATATACCTACCG
>SXWI01000041.1 GCA_005791465.1 Bacteroidota bacterium
AGTGCTAAGCGAAGCAGATCAGACTGATCTGCATCCCAAAGTATTCAAAGACATCACACTGACCTTTATTTTAAAAGCTGATGCCAGCGACCTGGATAAGATCAAGAAAGCAGTTGATCTCTCGATGGAAAAGTATTGTGGGGTTGCTGCGATGTTACGGAAGAACAGTTCCATTCATGCAGCCGTGCAGCTTATCTAAAACTGGTATTTTTTTGTCGCGCGTATTTTCGTAGCTGCAATAAGGTTACTTGTAATTCTTTGGGAAGTTCAGCTTGTATTGTTATTTGTTTTCCATCTGCATCCGTGAATATTAATTCCATGGCATGTAGCGCCAACCGGTTTAATAAAGGCCTTTCCGACTCTTCGTGTTTACTGATTTTATAGCCTGGCTTAAGTCTTGATAAATACAAAGGCAGCCCATCTCCATATAGGGTGTCACATACCAAAGGAAAGCCAATCGACTGCATATGAACGCGAATTTGATGGGTTCTCCCTGTTATGGGTTCAAATAAGACCCAGCTATAGGGCGCAAACTCCTCTGCAACTATATAATTTGTTTGTGAAGGTTTTCCATTTCTATGAGTGACCATCTTCCCCAGTTGTGCATGATGTTCTTTGATGGGGCTTGTAATACTATCTTCCAGGGGCAAAGGTTTTCCTATCACTAGTCCTCCATATCTTTTCTGAACAGTTCGTTGTTCAAATTGCATGGATAAATAACGATGTGTATCCTCATTTTTTGCAAATAGGATCACGCCACTAGTGTCACGGTCCAGGCGATGCACAGGCCAGATTTTACCCAATCGTTGTTGAAGTTGTGTTTTGAGTGACTCTTCTTTGCCCTCCCGGTCTGGGACAGATAGTAGACCAGCGGGTTTATTGACGGCAATCCAGTGGTCAGTTTCGGCGAGGACCTGTAATCCTTTTTTCATCTTTCTTATTATTTCCAAAATGCTTGAGTAGACGAATTTCTTTTTCGTTTAAAAAGCGCCATTTACCACGATCCACATTTTTTTTAGTCAGTCCTGCAAAAAGAACACGATCCAGATTTTTAACATCGTAGCCTACATGTTCAAAAAGTCTTCGAACAATGCGATTGCGTCCACTATGAATTTCAACACCTATTTGTCTTTTGTCTTTGGGATCTGAGTAGGCAATCGCATCAACCGTTGCGGGTCCGTCCTCAAGGACAACTCCTTTTGCTAATTCTTCAAAATGATTTTTCTCTAAGGGCTTATCAAGCGTTACCTGGTAGATTTTACGAATTTGGTGACTGGGATGTGTCAGTTGCTGTGCAAGGTCACCGTCATTAGTCAATAGCAATACACCCGTAGTATTTCTATCTAATCGACCTACAGGGTAAATTCTTTCCTTGGTTGCTTTCCCTAAAAGATCGATAACTGTTCTTCTTTTTTGTGGATCATCAGTTGTAGTGATATAATCTTTAGGTTTATTCATGAGTATATAAACCAAGGATCGTTGGGGTAGCACCTTTTTGCCGTTTACCGTAACGATATCAGCTGGAGAAACCTTGTATCCGGGTTCATTCACTACAGTTCCGTTGACTTTAACTAAGCCATTCTTAACCAATTCAGCGGCTTCCCGTCGGGCTGCCACGCCCCCATGTGCAATAAATTTATTTAAAGGCATCTTTTCAGTAATGGGTACTGAATTGGTGGGAGCGGTTGGTTGTGCTTGCGGATTGCGAAGGGAGGCTTTTTTCTTTTCAAAATATTCCTCTCGTTCTTTCTTGGCTTTTTTCTTTTCCTGACGAAATTGTTCTTTGATGGCTGCGTTGGACTTGCGAGGTGCAAATTTGGCAAAGGGGTTGCCGGTAGATTTTTTCATATTGAGGGTGCTGTTTTACAACAGGATATTACAAAGATACAGTAAATGCTAAGAAGCACTAAAAAAGCCCTCTTAGGAGGGCTTTTGAATTATAATTCATTCATTTCCGGTCTTATTTTACGAGGGTGAGAGGGTGGTGGTGGTGGACCCTTCCTGTCCTGAGGGCCTCTAGGTCTTTCTTCAATTTTACCACGAAACTCTTGCATTCGCTCGCGCATCATTCGTTTGTATTTTTCTAATTGTTCCGGATTCAATAGTTGACTCAGATTATTTTTCTGCTCCTCCATTAGGGATTTTAATTCTGCACGATGACTATCCCTAAAGGCATCCGCTTTCTTTTTTAGGGATCTCATGGTTTGCTGAAACTTTTCCTGTTGTGCCTGAAGCTTCATTACTTGTTCGTCCGAAAGCGATAGCGCTTCTTTTAAACGAGTCGCTTGTCTTTTTTTAGCACTGTCTTTTCTTGCGGTCTGTTGCTCTTTTAATTCTTTGAGTTGCTTTTTTTGCTCTGGAGTTAAAACCTTTTCTAAAGCTTTTTCTTGCTCTTTCTTCAATTGCTCTCGCTGAGAGTCACTTAAATTTAACTGTTCACTCAGATTTTGTTTTCTCTCTTCACGAATTCTGGTTAGTTGATCACGAGGGGCTACTTTACGTTCAGAAACAGGTTGCGCATTGACTAATGTGCTCATCAATACCAGTGCAAGTAAGTAAAAAGGCTTTTTCATAGTATTAAAATGTTTATATGTAAAAACTGTTACTATGAAGGGAATGAACCAAAGAGGTTTAATACTGGATAAAAAATCATCCTTTATTAGCTAATTGCCCGCAAGCGGCATCGATATCCTTGCCCCGGCTTCTACGTAATCGTGCATTCACCCTGTTTTTACTTAAGTAGTCCATAAACTGGTCTACCTTGACGGCATCTGGTTTTTCAAAACGGGCTTTATCAATTGGATTGTATTCGATAATATTTACAAGATCCGCGGGGACCTGCCTGTAAAGTTTCACCAACTCATCAGCATCCCGTTGCCCATCATTGAAGTCTTTAAATAAGATGTATTCAAATGTGATTTCATTTCCAGTTTCCTGGTAGAAATAATTGAGTGCATCCACCAACGACTTAATATTATTAGCGTCATTGATCGGCATGATTTGGTTTCTTTTTGCATCGTTCGCCGCATGCAGTGATAGGGCAAGTTTGAATCGGACACGATCATCAGCCAGTTGCCGAATTCCTTTTGCTACGCCTGCAGTTGAAACAGTAATTCTTCGGGGGCTCATACATAACGCATCGGGTGAGCTAATTGTGTTGATGGCGCGTAAAACCTGTTTGTAATTCAGCAAGGGTTCGCCCATGCCCATAAAAACTATATTGGTAATCTTTTTGTCCAACATCCGTTCGGCTTGTTGATTCAACAAAACAACTTGATCCACGATCTCGTCGAATTGCAGATTTCTTTTTCGTTCCATATAACCGGTAGCGCAAAACTTACAGGTGAGTGAGCAGCCTACCTGTGAAGACACGCAAGCCGTGATTCTTTTGTCCGTGGGAATTAATACCCCCTCAATAGCATGTCCATCCCAGGTTTTGAAACGGGACTTTATAGTACCGTCTGCAGAGTACTGGGTAGTCTCAACCTGTAAAGCAGGGAGGCTAAACTGTTCACCTAATTGTTGACGTAATACCTTGCTGAGGTTTGTCATATCAGCAAAACTCATGGCCTGCTTTTTCCAAAGCCATTCATGTATTTGTTGTGCTCTGAATTTCTTTTCGCCGGATTGTTCTACAAATTGTTCAAGCTCAGCTAAGCTTAACTCACGGATGTTACGGGGTTGATTACTCACCCTGCAAAGATAAAGGCCCGTGAACCGTTTTGTGGAATTAACGGATATTTGTACAAAGCATGCTATGAAACCAGTCTTTGTTGTTGATGCAGTACGTACGCCTATCGGACGTTATGGTGGTGTTTTGAGTAACGTGCGTCCTGATGATTTGTTTGCGACTGTACTCCGTGCATTACTAAACCGAAACGAATCAATCGA
>SXWI01000042.1 GCA_005791465.1 Bacteroidota bacterium
AATTTTGCCGTGGTGAGTGCTTGTGCCAGCAGCACCAATGCAATTATGGATGCATTTAATCTTATTCGATTAGGGAAAGCTGATATTATTTTAACGGGTGGAAGCGAATCAGTGATCAGTGAAGCAGGGGTAGGTGGCTTTAATGCAATGAAGGCCATGAGTGAACGCAATGATGATCCTGCCACTGCCAGTCGTCCATACGATAAGGATCGCGATGGATTTGTAATGGGAGAAGCGGCCGGGATGTTGGTGTTGGAATCTCTGGAACATGCAATAGCCCGAGGTGCAAAAATTTACGCCGAGGTAGCCGGTTGCGGAGCTACAGCGGATGCTTATCATATTACCGCTCCCCATCCAGAAGGATTGGGTGCCAAGAATGTAATGTTGGTGGCATTGGAAGATGCAGGAATGCGTGCTGATGAAATTGACTATATCAACACACACGGTACTTCCACTCCTATTGGTGATGGCGCGGAAGTAAAAGCCATTACTCAAGTTTTTGGAGAACATGCTTATGCTTTGAACATCAGTGCCACGAAGTCCATGACAGGACATTGTTTGGGAGCGGCTGGTGTAATCGAATCAATCGCCAGCATCATGGCGGTAGTGAATGATATTGTTCCACCAACTATAAATCATTTTACAGATGATCCCGATATTGATCCTAAACTAAATTTTACTTTCATTAAAGCACAAAAGAGAACTGTTCGCGCTGCGTTGAGTAATACATTTGGTTTTGGTGGTCACAATGCTTGTATGATTGCCAAGAAGTATCAACCCTAGTGTTTGTGCGTTGGTTAAAATTCCTTTTCAGTTTTCGAAAGAAAAATTCTTTTACCCGCGAATTATCTCATTTACTTGGTTACTATCCGTATCCATTGGAATTATATGAAACGGCTTTAACCCACCGTTCGCAGGGAGAAAGTACCGATCAAAATAACGAACGGTTAGAGTATCTCGGTGATGCAATTCTCAGTGCATTAGTTGCTGATTATCTTTTTAAGCGTTATCCCTATAAAGGAGAAGGGTATCTCACGGAGATGCGCAGCAAAATGGTAAACCGTCAACAACTCAATCATATTGCGTTGCGGATGGGTTTAAAAAAAATCACACGGTTTAATCGAGCGGATTCCTCCCTTCGCATTAGTCATATTTTCGGCAATACGTTAGAGGCTTTGATTGGTGCAGTATATCTGGATATTGGATACAAGCGAACAGAAAAGTGGGTGATGAAGAATATTATCTTGCCACACATGTTTGTTGATGAGCTGGAAAACACGGAATATAATTTCAAGAATAAATTATACGGTTGGGCCAGCCGCAATGGAAGTATATTGGAGTTTGAAACCATCGATGAAAGACACGAGGGCGGTCGACGATTGTTTACAGTGGCTGCCTTGTTAAATGGCGAACCCCTTGCGGAGGGAAAGGCTTTCAATAAAAAAGATGCATCTCAGTTGGCCGCTCAGGCAGCCGTAGAAAAATTGGGGTTATCTGGTGGCGAGGGAACCGATCAACGGATTTCCTGACAGAGTTCAATCAGCACCCCATTGGTATTTTTAGGATGAACAAAACAAACCCATTTGTTGTCAGCTCCTTTTTTTGGGGTTTCGTTCAACAGCACAAATCCAGCTTCCTTTAAACGGCTCATTTCTGCTTCAATATTGCTTACATCATAAGCGGTATGATGCAATCCTTCTCCTCTTTTTTCGATGAATTTGGCGATTACTCCTGTCGGGTCCGCGCTTTCCAGCAATTCTATTTTTGATTCTCCTACCCTAAAAAAGGCGGTATTGACCTGTTCGCTCTCCACCTTTTCTGTTTTATAGCAGGGGGTCTTTAATAGCTGCTCATAACGGGGAATTGCTTCCTCAAGGGACTTAACCGCGATGCCAATATGTTCAATTTTGTTCATTTTAAGCGCAATTACTTCATTTACGAAATCGGTAATTTCTTTCTAAGCATGAAATTAACCTATTCGCTTAGAACCTTTTGGGATAATTTTGCGTTTTACATAGGAGAAAACTCAACGTGAATATGCTAAAATTACCTATCTATCTGGATCACAATGCCACTACCCCCTGCGACCCCCGTGTTGTAGAGGCGATGGTGCCCTATTTTACGAATGCTTTTGGAAACGCGGCCAGCCGTAACCACCCTTTTGGATGGCAGGCGGAGGAGGCCGTTGATTATGCCCGTGAGCAGGTTGCTAGATTGATCGGAGCTGATCCAAAAGAAATCATTTTTACATCTGGCGCTACGGAAGGGGATAATCTTGCCATTAAAGGAGTTTACGAAATGTACGCCAGCAAGGGTAATCACATTATTACTTGCAATATCGAACACAAAGCGGTCTTAGATACTTGCCGTAATTTGGAAAAAGAGGGTGCGGAGATAACTTACTTAGATGTAAAGCCTAATGGTTTGATTGATCTGGCAGCGTTAGAAGCAGCCATTAAGCCCACTACAATTCTGATTGCTATCATGTATGCCAATAACGAAATTGGTACCGTAATGCCCATGCGTGAGATCAGTGCCATTGCGCGCAAGCATGGGGTGTTAGTATTCACAGATGGTGTTCAGGCAGTGGGAAAAATTCCCGTGGATGTCAATAAGGATGGTATTGATCTGATGGCCTTTACTGCGCATAAGATGTATGGTCCCAAAGGAGTCGGTGCATTATATGTTCGTCGTAAAAATCCACGTGTAAAAGTTACGGCTCAGATTGATGGAGGAGGACATGAGCGGGGTATGCGTAGTGGAACACTCAATGTTCCTGGTATCGTAGGTTTTGGTAAAGCTTGTGAGATCTGCTTGCAAGAAATGGAATCCGATGCCAAGCGTATCAGTCAGCTGCGTGATAAATTGGAAAATGCATTATTAAAGGTGGAGGAATCCTACCTCAATGGCGATAAGGAAAGCAGACTGCCGCATGTCACTAATATTTCTTTCAAATATGTAGAGGGAGAGGGTCTGATGATGGGATTCAATAAAAATATTGCCCTTTCTTCTGGCTCTGCTTGTACTTCTGCTTCATTGGAGCCTTCCTATGTGTTGAAGGCATTGGGTCTTGGTGATGACCTGGCACATAGCTCGCTTCGTTTTGGATTAGGACGTTTTACAACGGAAGAACAGATTGACTACACGATTGAACATGTGACCAATACTGTCAATAAATTACGTGAGATGAGTCCGCTTTGGGAAATGTTCAAAGACGGGATTGATCTAAACACTATCGAATGGGCGCATCATTAATTTTAAAATTTTAGTACTATGGCATATTCAGAAAAAGTAATTGATCACTACCAGAACCCCAAGAATGTGGGTACGCTGGACAAAGGCAAGAACAACGTTGGAACTGGGCTCGTGGGTGCACCCGAGTGCGGTGACGTGATGCGTTTGCAAATTGAAGTGGATGAAGCAACGGGTATTATCCGTGATGCCAAGTTTAAAACATTTGGCTGCGGTTCCGCTATTGCTTCTTCTTCACTGGCTACTGAGTGGCTGAAAGGAAAATCCGTGGATGAAGCGGTGAAGATTGATAATATGACCATCGTGGAAGAGTTGAATCTTCCCCCGGTAAAAATTCACTGCTCTGTGTTGGCTGAAGATGCCATCAAAGCAGCTATCAATGATTACCGCAAGAAAAATGGTTTGGAGGAATTGCAATTTGAAGAAAGCCCTGTTCACTAATTGTTGAGCAAACATGTCTGCTGAAACATTAACAACCCCAGTTGCTTCCACGGAAATGGCTAACACCATTTACGTGAGTGACAAGGCGCGTGTAAAAGTGCTCCAGCTTTTGACAGATGCAGGTGTTTCTGATGATCCTTCCTATTTTTTACGGGTTGGCGTAGTAGGAGGGGGTTGTTCCGGTCTTAGCTATAAGCTGGATTTTGACAATGAGAAAAAACCCATGGATCAGGAGTTTGAGGACAATGGCATCCGTGTGGTAACTGATCTAAAAAGTTTTTTATACCTGGTTAATACTACACTCGATTTTTCTGATGGGCTGAACGGAAAAGGATTTTACTTCAGTAATCCCAATGCTAGCCGTACCTGTGGATGTGGTGAGAGTTTTGCTGTTTAAACCCTGTTAAAGCATTTTAAACTATGGCCGCTTTGTAAAAAGCGGCCTTTTTGTTGTGGCGATCTTAGTACTTTAGCAGTATATGTGGGCTTTATACCGAAAAGAAATATCCCAATACTTCAGTAGCTTAAGTGGTATTATTGCCATTGCTGTTTTTTTAGTGGTCAACGGGCTTGTCTTGTTTGTATTTGAAGATAATCTTCTTGATTTTGGGTATGCCACGCTGGATCGCTTTTTTGAACTTTCTCCCTGGATTCTTCTTTTATTAATTCCTGCTATTACCATGCGAAGCTTTGCCGAGGAATTCCGAACAGGCACCTGGGAGGTACTTCGTTCGCAGCCGCTTACGTTATGGCAATTAATGCTGGGAAAATATTTTGGGGCATTGTTTGTAGTGGTGATAGCATTACTTCCCACTTTTTTCTATGCCTTGCTCTTACAATTACTATCTGCAGATCCGGGACTGGATTGGGGCGCTACGTTCGGCTCTTATCTGGGGCTCTTTTTTTTGTCGGCTGTTTTTACTGCAATTGGAATCTGGTGCAGCAGTTTATCTGCCAATACCATTGTTGCTTTTTTAATTGCACTCTTGTCCATGGCGGTATTCTACTATGGATTTCATGCTATTAGTCTTATCCCTGGCATTCCTACTGGTGTTGATTACTGGATTGAATGGACAGGAATAGATTTTCATTACCGTAGTCTCAGCCGGGGTTTATTATTGCTGAGTGACCTGGTTTATTTTAGTTCACTTTTGTTTTTATTTTTTCTTTTCACCCTCCGAAATCTTCGTGTTCGTTAAATGAAAAAAGTACTGCACTGGATAGTATTGCATCGGATGGGTATAGCCCTTGCCCTGCTTTTATTTTTCTTGTTGAATGGGATTGCTTCTTTTTCCGATTGGCGTTTGGATTTAACGGAGGAGAAACGATACACTATTGATACCGCAACTCATCAACAACTAAAGGATCTTACTGATCCTATTGAAGTTGTTGTTTTTTTAAAAGGAGAATTTCCTTCTGGCTTTAAAAAATTAGCTACCAGTACGGAGCAGTTTTTGTCCTTATTGCAAAAGCAGAATCCCAGGCGTTTTCACTACCGCTTTGTATCTCCCTTGGAGGAAGTGAGTGAAGGTAAATTATGGGGAGATTCTCTGTTATCCATGGGCGCGCTGAATATTAATCTAACAGTTCAAAAAAAAGCCGGACAATCTAGCAATATATTATTTCCGGTAGCACTGGTTCAATACAAAGGCCAACAATCACTGGTTACTTTACTCCCGGGTGCTAGTAGAGCTATTTCACAAACTGAGTTAAATCGAGCCGAAGCATTGCTGGAATATCAGTTTACCAGTGTAATTGATAA